>CAXBBB010000510.1:0-2757 GCA_963973615.1 uncultured Rhodothermales bacterium
GGATATCGGCAACGACGGCCCAGACGCGGTCGAAGAAGGTGTCGTCGGCCATCGCTAGGCGACGTCGCCTTCGTTCGCGTCGCCTGGCGCACGCAGCGTGTGGGAGCGGGCGGGCAGCACTCGGGTGAGCGCCTCGAAGAGTTCGTCGCGGTAGACGGGCTTGGTGACGTAGGCCGATGCCCCAGCGTTGAGCATCTCGCGGCGTTGCTGATCGAACGCCCGCGCCGAAACGACGACGACCGGCGGGTGATCGGGCTGCTTCTCGCGTAGCGTACGCATCATCGTCAGACCGTCCATCCGGGGCATCATGACGTCGAGCAGGATCGCGTCGTACGATGCATCGGGACGTTCCAAAACGTCGAGGGCCTCGACGCCGTCGGTAGCTACGTCGGCTTCATAGCCGGCGCGCTCGAGCATGCGCTGAAGCAACCGTGCATTCATCTGCTCATCTTCGACGATGAGAATCGTGCCGCGCTCGCCTTTTGACACCTCCGATCCAGGCAGCGACGGCGTGGGGTCCGTCGGTTCAGCCTGTTCAGGCAGCAGACGCTGAATCGTCAAGAAGAGCGTTTCGGACCGGACCGGTTTGATGAGCGCTTCGTCGAACACCTCGAGATCAGCGTTCGGGACGCTGTCGACCGATGAGATAAGCAGCAGCGGCGCGCCGTTATAGGTAGCCGAATCGCGGATCAGCCGGGCCGTGTCGCCTCCTGACAAGCCGGGCATGTTATAGTCAAGCAGAACGATGTCGAAGGCACGCGTTTCGAGCGAGTTGAGCGCCGCACGGCCGCTTTCGACCGTTACCACTTCGGCGCCCCAGCGCGTGAGCATCGACCCGTACAAGTGCCGGTTGGTCTGAACATTGTCGACGATCAGCGCCGAGATGCCATCGAGCGTGCCGATTGCCGGAGCAGGAGTCACGGCACGCACGACGCGGTTCTCCTTGGGCAACCGAAGCGGCAGGTCGGCCCAGAACCGCGCGCCCTCTCCTAGCTGGCTTTCGACCTGCACACTGCCCCCCAACAACTCGGCGAGTTGACGACTGATGGGCAAACCCAGCCCCGTGCCGCCGTATTCGCGTGACATCTCGTCGGTTTCGCCCTGCTCGAACGGCTCGAACACACGTTCCCGATCTTCAGCCGACAGACCAATACCGCTGTCCTCGACGAGCGCGCGCAGGAAGGTTTGGTCGCCTTTCTCGATTGCGCTCATACGCAGGCGCACAAAGCCATGGTCGGTAAACTTGACGGCGTTGGAGATCAGGTTGGACAAAATCTGCTGCACCCTCCGCCCGTCGATGATGCCTCGGCGCGGCAGGCGCGGGTCGATGGCGAGTTCGAGCCGCAGGCCCTTCCGCGAGGCTTCGGCAGCGAACGAGTCGATCGTCTCGGCGGAGATGGCTTCCAGGTCGACCTCATCGTCGCGCACGGTGATGCGTCCCGCCTCGATCTTGGCTAAGTCGAGTATGTCATTGAGCAGATCGAGCAGGCGGCGCCCGCTGTCGGCGATCGTCTGGACGTAGCCTCGGTGTTCCTGCCGGATCGTATCGTCGTCTAGGAGCAGGTGGGCAAAGCCGATGACTCCGTTGAGCGGCGTGCGGATCTCGTGGCTCATCGTAGCGAGGAACGTGCTCTTGGCGCGACTCGCCGCCTGCGCCGCATCGCGCGACCGCTCGGCGTCGACGCGAGCCTGCTCGACCTCGGTCTCGTCACGTACGACGATGAGCGTGTGTCCATCATGTGTGTCGCCCAGGCGAGCCGAGAAGAAGCGCTTGCCCGCCTCGACGTCGAGAGTGTACTTGAGCACTTGAAACTTGCCCGTTTCTCGCGCTATGCGTGCCGTCTGCAGTATCTCGTCCGCGAATGCGGAAGGAAGCCAGTCGTGAAGCGTCGACCCAAGCAACTCCTCACGTGGTGCAGCGAGCAAGCCAGGGTCAGGTGCTTGTACGTCTAGATACGTCCCCTTGTCGTCGATGACGAAGAAAATGTCAGGCAGGGCAGCAACGAAGGATTCGAGACGCAGCTTCTCACGCTCTGCGGCCTGCTCCGCGACTCGGACAGCGGTGAGCGGGATTCCTGTCGAGATGCTGTACGGCACGCCATCGTCCCCAACGACGGCCGTCGAACTCCACGCAATCGGCACACGCTCCCCGTCCCGACTTATCCAGTCGCTCTCTCCAGCCTGAAGAGGCGTTCCCAACTTGAACTGGCGCATCGCCTCCTTGATCGACTCGATCATTTCAGGCGGCTGGATCTTGTCCCAGATGGGATTGCCGATAATCTCGCTGGCACTGTACCCACTGACTTCCTCCGCCATGGGATTAAACGAACGAACGACACCATCTGCGTCGAATACGACGAGGATGACCGAACTGGCGCCATGCAGAAGCGCCTCGGTGAGTTGTTTGGCGTAAGGCTTTTCTTTCAAACGTGTGCTCTCGATAGTTCGGAATAGGGAAGATATTGTCTCAGCACCTTCTCATTGGTAGGGTCGCCCTTGCTCACGTGACAACGACGCGACGCCTGCCCTACGCCGACGGTCCAGCGTTAGTTTAGCGCCCCACCCCCACCTCCACTCATGCCTTCGATTCTCGTCCTCAACGGCCCCAACCTCAACCTGCTCGGCGTGCGCGAGCCGGCGGTGTACGGACACGCCACACTGTCGGACGTGGAGGCTCGCCTGCGCGACTCGTTCGGCCAAGTCGACCTGTCGTTCTTCCAGAGCAACCACGAAGGCGCTCTCGTCGACCGCCTGCAG
>CAXBBB010000511.1:0-2754 GCA_963973615.1 uncultured Rhodothermales bacterium
TTGGGCGTGGTACCGGATGCTGGTGGGGGATCGTCGCTCGTCGGGTCGGGCTTTCTGTCGCTGCTCTCACCGTTCGGTCTGGGCCATCGCTACCTGCTGCGGCTCGACCGCCAGCCGGGACGCACGAGCCGGGCTGAAGCATCGGCAGAGTTGCCGTATCTGCCCTGGGTGCCGTTCGGTCTGGCTTTCGGGTTCGAAGGCATCCAGCAGGACTCCACGCTGAGCACGCAGCGGTTGCGCGGCGAGGTGACGTACGGCTCCCCCGCGTGGCAGGTGTTCGGGTCGGTAAGCCGAGAGACGACCAAACCCGGAGTTGGCGGCGTGCGGCTTGTTGGGGGGCGGCAGCAGATCGCGCAGTCGAGCGTAACGTTCGTGGGCGGCGGCTTTCGCGCGGACCGGCGCGACCGACGGATTAGTCCGCGGCGTGGTCTGCTAGCCGAACTGCGCGTCGAGCGGGGCGACCGACGGCGCTCGTTTGGACTGCTGGTCGATGGAAGCGAAACACGTCAGCGCGAGCAGGCGAGTCAGGATCGGGCGACGGCAAGTCTTCGGCTTTTTGCCTCTCCGTTGAGCTGCGTCGTGCTCGTAACGGGCGGCGAGGGCTACCTGCTCCGGAGCGACGCGTACGAAGTCGGCGAACTCTTCCGCATCGGCGGGACACGAACACTCCGAGGCTACCCTGACGACCGCTTTCGTGCGCGGCAGGCCGTCCGGCTGCTCGGCGAAACGCGGCTGCTGCTCGACCAAACGTCGTACCTCTACCTGTTTTTCGACGCCGCGTGGCTCGACCAACCGACCACCTCTCAGGCCGAAGTCTCGGGACTGTCGGGATTCTACCCCGGCTATGGAGGTGGCATCCAGTTCGAGACGCCGCTGGGCCTGATGAACGCCAGTTACGCCGCCTCGCGCGAATCCGGTCTATCGGACGGACAGGTTCACGTCGGGTTATCTTTCGGACTGTGACTGCCTCAGCCTCGCCCAGTTCGTGACGACTACTTTTTATGCTCCCCCCAGCGCATTCTCCGGCGATCGGGTGACGCTTCCCGATGACGAAGCGCGGCACGCCGTCAAAGTGCTGCGGATGACCACTGGCGACGCGCTTACGGTTGTCGACGGAGTGGGAGGGTGGCACGAGTGTGAGCTGACGGAGACGGGCAAATCAGCGCACGCTCGTGTCGTGACGACTAAGCGCGACGTGAATGAGCGTGAGGTCGGTTTGTGGCTGGCGATGAGTCCGTTAAGCAAGCGAGACCGGTTGGAGTTTGCCGTCGAGAAGGCGGTCGAGTTGGGCGTTACCGACATAGTTCTGATCCAAACGGCCCGGATGCCGCCGGGAAGGGTTCGCGTCGACCGGATCGAGTCGCGACTGGTTGCGGCGATGAAGCAAAGCCTGCGCTGCCGCCTGCCGACGATCCACGAATGCGCGATTTCTGATCTCCCAACAGCGTACCCCGATGTGCAATGGCTACTGCTTCACGAGGGTGCGGAGGAATCGCTGGCCGACCTACTCGCTGGCTCCGATTCTGCGCATCCGGTTGGCTTGGTGATTGGCCCCGAAGGCGGGTTTAACGATGCTGAAGTATCGCGCCTGTCTAAGGAAGGAGCGCGCGTTGCTCTTCTAGGGCCACGCCGTCTGCGCGCCGAAACCGCTGCCATCGCCGCGTGCTCGTTGGCGATGGCACTCCATACTCAAACCTGATTCTGTGCCCGATTCCAAGCTCCCCGGCAACGGCGACCCACTCGCGTCAACCGAAAACCCCGACGCCGATTCCCTGCGCGAAAAGGGGATTTCGTCTAAGGAGTTGGTCGACGGGAAACTGCTTCACGCGTTTCGAGACTACGTCGAGACGCCTTCGGGTGATGAGTCTGTGCGAGAGTGGATCCGACACCCCGGAGCCGCCGCTATCGTTCCCCTCTTCGCTGATGGGTCGACGCTGCTCGTCCGCCAGTTTCGCTATCCGACAGGCCGCACGTTTCTCGAACTCCCGGCCGGAAAACGCGACGCCGGCGACGATCCCGAAACGACGGCGCATCGCGAGTTGATGGAGGAGACCGGGTTGTCGGCGAAGAAGCTCACGCCGCTCGGCCCGCTCTTCCCCGGCATCGGCTACAGCGACGAGATCATCTGGTTTTTCCTGGCTGAGGAGTTGACGGAGTCCGGTACGCAAAGCCTGGACGCCGGGGAAGCCGTACAGCCGGTTCGCCTGCCGTTCGCCGAAGCTGTCGCCCGTGCCCAACGTGGCGATCTGGGCGACATGAAAACGGTGGCCGGTCTGCTTATGGCCGATGCGCACCTGAAAAACCACTCGGAGCAGCGGTCGGCCGAAGAGTAATCCGTGAACGGGTGCTGCGGCTTGAAGCGAGCGCGCCCAGTTCGTAGCTTTCCCGGCTCCACACGTCTCGTCTGCTCCATGCTGTTCGGCCTCCTCGTCGCGATCCTCGCGCTCCTCTCGCTCGTTCTCATCCTCGTCGTACTGCTGCAAAGCGGTAAGGGCGGCGGTCTCTCGGGCATCGGCGCGGGCGGTACGACCCAGATTCTGGGCGCGCGCCAGGCACCGGACTCGCTCGAAAAGATCACGTGGGGCCTGGGCGCCGTGTTTGCGCTTCTCTGCATCCTGAGCAGCTTCGTGATTCCCCGTGAGCGCGACGTGAACGTACTGGCCGGCGTTCGCACCGAGCAGACGGTCCCGGCACCCGCTCCTGCCGCACCGGTCGTTCCTGAGGGCGAGTAAGCCAGCCTGACGCCGGGGTGTC
>CAXBBB010000512.1:0-2750 GCA_963973615.1 uncultured Rhodothermales bacterium
CGGCCTGTCCCAGGCTCTCCTCATACTCGGAAACGCGGTCGGGGTCCACGGCAACGATGAGCCGACCAACTACCGGCGAGGCCGCGAGCGAACGCAGTGTCTGGACGAGCAGCGTCGCGTCGCCCAGCATGCGATCCTGCTTGGGTATACCGCCCATCCGACTCCCGCTTCCGGCGGCAGGGACGAGGACGGGAACGGTGAAGAGCGTGGCTTTCATAGGATCAACATGGCGTCGCCGTACGAAAACAGGCGATAGCCCTCGCGGATGGCGTGATCGTAGGCGCTCAGTATCAACTCACGCGTGGCGAGGGCCGAGACGAGCATCAGAAGGGTCGACTTGGGCGTGTGGAAGTTGGTCAGCAGCGCGTCGACGGCCTGAAACTCGTATGGGGGATAGATAAACGCATCGGTCCAGCCGGCTCCTGCGCGGACGCGGCGACCGGGCAGCGCGTTGGATTCGAGCGTGCGCACGACGGTTGTCCCAACGGCCAGCAACCGTCCGCCTCGTTTGCGCAGATCGTCGACAGCCGACGCTGTCTCGTTCGAGATCGAAAACTGCTCGGCGTGCATCGTGTGGTCGGCGGCGTCTTCGACCTCGACGGCCTGAAACGTGCCCAAGCCGACGTGCAGCGTGACGCGGGCGATTTCAACGTCGCGCTCGGCCAACTCGTCCATCAGGCGCGGAGTGAAGTGCAGCCCGGCGGTCGGCGCGGCGACGGCTCCGGTGTGCTGGGCGAACAGCGTCTGGTAACGCTGCTTGTCCTCTTCCTCGGCGGCGCGCCCCATGTAGGGCGGCAGCGGCGTCTCGCCGATGCGGTCGAGCGTCTGAGCCAAGTCGCCATCGCTCCTTTCCCATTCGAACGCAATCGTCCGCGTACGGCTGTCGGGCGCGGCTTCGATAGTGGCAAACAGGCCGTCGTCAAATCTGAGCCGGTCGCCGACGCGCAGCTTTTTGGCGTTGCTCACCAGTGCATCCCACCGGCGCGATCCGCCATGATCGTGGAGCAGGAAGACTTCAGCGCGCGCTCCGGTCTCCTCTTTAACGGCGCGAAGCCGTGCCGGACGAACGCGCGTGTCGTTGGCGATCATCAGGTCGCCCGGGTCGAGAAAACGCGGCAGATCGCGAACCGTCGCATCCTCTAGTTTGCCACTGTCCCGGTGGACGACAAGCATCCGAGCGCTGTCGCGCGGGTCGGCGGGGTAGCGGGCGATCTGCTCGCGTGGGTGGGCGAAGTCGTAGTCGGAAAGCGGGAGGCGCATGCGTCAAAGGTAGCGGCTCGGACGCTCTGCTGCGCCTTGCAGACAGCCCCGACGCGCCTTACTCTTCGATCTTCACAACGTCTCGTCCTTGCGCCGACTCCTCCCCGCTCTGCTCCTGCTCGCATCCGCCTGCGACGGTGGCCTGGAACCACCCGACACGTCGACGGGCGCCATCCGCGCTACGATCACCTATCCGCCGCTCGACCAGTGGCCGTCCGCCGACTCGCTGCGCGACTTGCGGTTTGTCGCCCTGCGGTTCGTCCCGCGCGACACGACTGACTTCTTCGATCTCAACCGGATTTCGTTCAGCGACGGACTGACGCGCCGAGTCCTCGCCGACACCATCGTGCTCGCTGGGATTCCGGCCACGTTCTATCCATATGCAGGCGTCGCGCAGCGGTTTTCGCCCAATGTGCTCGACCAGCGCGTCGTCGGCGTCGTCCCCGGCGATGGCTTCCTCGTCCCGCGTGGCGATACGGTCGACGTGCGCGTGACCGTCGATTTCCGCTCGCCTCCCCCCTTTCCACCCCGATGATGCGCGCGCTCTTTCTGCTGCTTCTGGCTGCGCCGATCGCTCACGCGCAAGTATCGGGGCACGTCGTCGACGCGCGCACGCAAGTGCCCATTGTCGGCGCAGCGGTTCGGATCGGCGATGGCGGATCGGCAGCGGACGATGAGGGGCGATTCTCGTTGAACGTGGCGCCCGGACGTTACCTCCTCACCGTTTCGGCTCTGGGCTACGAGCCACTGAGAGATTCGGTCACGGTTCGAGCCGGGATGGAGCCGCTGCTCATTCGACTCGTGCAAATTGCTCTGCACGTAGACGAAGTCGTCGTGACGTCGGCGCGAAGGGCACAGCGAGCGTTCGACGCGCCGACGAGCATCGCCGTCTTGCGCCGAGCGGAACTGGCAGCAGTGGCGCCGATGGGCATCGGCGATGCATTACGGACCATGCCGGGCGTGCAGGTAGCGGGTAACCAGGTCAACGTGCGCGGCTCATCAGGCTTCTCGTACAACACCGGAAGCCGTGTGCTCTTCTTGCTCGACGGCGTGCCCCTACTATCCCCCGACTCTGACGGCGTGCCACTCGAACTCATTCCGTCCGCCGCGATCGAGCGCATTGAAGTGACGCGCGGACCTGGATCCGCCCTTTACGGCGGAAGCGCGTTGGGCGGCGTTATCCAGGTCGTCACGCGCGACGCTCCGTCCGAGTTGTTCGTCGAGGCGAGCATACAGGCAGGCGCCCACCTGGGCGCTCGGCACGCCAGCTGGCGCGAGGCCTGGCGGGGAGGCGATCAGTCGCGTCCCTATGGCGAGGCGACCCTATCGCTGGGTGGTTCGAGCGACCGAGTCGGCTGGTGGCTGTCGCTAGCCGCGCTCGCCGACTCGGGCTACGTCGAGCGCGGACGATCGGAACGCCTGCGTGGTTTTGGGCGGATCACCTACGCCCTCACGCCTCGTACGCGAGTCGGGCTGACAGCCCTCGTTCG
>CAXBBB010000513.1:0-2748 GCA_963973615.1 uncultured Rhodothermales bacterium
ACCGAGCGCCCTCGCTCCCAACGACGCGGTGGATCTGCTCAGATGCCTTGACGTGGATGAAGCGGCAGCCCGACGCGACGGCTGACGTCATGTTGTCGACGTTCTGTGTGGATGCCTGGCCGGAAGCGGAGCAACACGCATTTGTCGCGCAGACCTATCGTTCCCTACTACCGGGCGGCGTCATCGGGCTAATTACGGTCGCCGAACCGCATACGTGGGTTGAGCGAATGTGGACGTGCGCAGGGCGTCTCTCTCCGCTCGTACTCGGCGGCAGTCGTCCGACGAATCTCAACCAACTGCTTGCTGATGCAGGCTTTACTTTGCTCCACACGGCACGCGTATCGCAATTCGGCGTCGCGTCCCGGTTGACCGTCGCTCGGCGCCCATGAACTTCTTCGTCGACCTCTTCAAGAACGCAATGACGGACCAGAGTCTGGTCTACCGTGTCGTCGAGACGGGCGTGCTGATCCTCATCATACTCCTGCTGATTCGGGCCGCACGGCACCTGATGCATCGGATTGTGACGAATCCCGAGCGGAAATATCGGCTGGGGAAGCTGATCGGCCGCATCGGGATGGTCATCTTCGTCGTTAGCCTTATCGCGCTCTGGGCACCCGAACGCGGCCAGGTAGCTACGATTTTGACGGTCATCGGCGCGGGTCTGGCGATCTCCCTTCGCGAAGCGCTGTTGAGCATGGCAGGGTGGCTCAACATCCTGACGCGGCAGTCTTTCAAAGTCGGCGAGCGCATCGAAATCAACGGCATCAAGGGCGATGTGGTCGACATTCGCCCCCTCCACACGACGCTGATGGAAGTCGGCGCCTGGGTCGACGCCGATCAGAGTACCGGACGGCTCGTCCACATTCCCAACGCGTGGGTGTTTTTGCACCAGGTGCAGAACTACACGCACGGCTTCCGCTTCGTGTGGAACGAGATGAGCGTGACGCTGCCCCCCGACGCCAACTGGAAGCGCGCCCGGACAATCATTGGCGAGTTGGCCGACGAAAGCGCGGGCATCGTGGGGCAGCAGGCCGAGCAGGACATCCGCCGACTGGCCAGCGAATACCTCGTCCACTACTCCATTCTGACGCCGTTCGTCTACGTCAAACTCACCGATACTGGCGTCAAACTCACCCTCCGCTACCTATGCGAAGCCCGCAAGCGGAGAGGCACCGAACACGCGTTCACCGAGCAGATCCTCGACCGCTTCGCCCAGGAAGAGATACCTATTGTCGTCGGTGGTACGAGCACACGCATCGCCCCTTGCTCCGAGGAGTGAGCGCATCTGCGATTCCGATCTCAAAAGTATCTGTTGACACAACCTACCTCTTGCGCGCTATCTTCCGGCATGATCACGTACTCGACCGCTCTCGCCTGGTGGCCCCTCCCCGACATACGGCGGAGCCTAGCGGCTTAGCGTGATCCCTCACGACCTGACTCAACCCGCCGACGCCCTGCCGTCCGGCGGGTTTTCTGTTTTTACGCATGACCCGTTCCGACTTTTCCGACCTGCTCGACCGCGAGCGCCGTTCCCCCGACGAAGCCGTCGTCGTGCCCATCGCCCGGCGGCTGTCGGCTGATTTGCTGACGCCCGTCTCGGCATTTCTGGCACTTCGCGAGGGGGCGCGCCTGCCGTTTCTGCTCGAATCGGTCGAAGGCGGAGAGCGCGTCGCGCGGTACTCGTTCTTAGGTCGCGATCCGTACGCCGTCTTGACGGCCAACGGATCGG
This sequence comes from uncultured Rhodothermales bacterium, assembly GCA_963973615.1. Lineage (GTDB taxonomy): Bacteria > Bacteroidota > Rhodothermia > Rhodothermales > BA12 > CAXBBB01. The sequence goes on from CAXBBB010000513.1 coordinate 1,730, forward strand.
ACGTGGACGAGGCGCGCGACGGAAAGACTGAACGCATCGAAGGCGACATCTTCCAAGTGCTACGCGAGCGGACGACGACGCACCGCGAAATTCGGATCCCTGGCTTGCCGAGGCTGACGGGCGGCGCAGTTGGCTTCGCGGGGTACGATACCGTTCGCCTCATCGAGCATCTTCCCGATGCGCCCCCCGACGACCTGCACCTGCCTACTGCTGTCTGGGGCCTTTACGATCATCTGGTTGCCTTCGATCACGTCCGGCGGCAGGTCGTGCTTCTGGCCAATGCCTTCGTCGACGCGGGTTCGGATGGAAGCGCGGCCTTCGACAAAGCCACTGCGCAACTAGACTCGCTGGCGTCGGCGCTGCGCGCTCTGATGCCCCTGCCGGGCGACCCGGTCGCGCTGACGAGCGACGATGTTCGATCGAACCTGACGCGGGAGCAGTTCGCCGCCTCGGTCGAGCGGGCGAAGCACTACATCCACGAAGGCGACATCTTTCAAGTCGTGCTCTCGCAGCGGTTTTCGCTGGGCATGACGGGCGACCCGTTCAACGCCTACCGCGCCCTCAGGCAGGTCAACCCATCGCCCTACCTGTTCTTCCTCGACCTGGGCGAGTTTCAACTCGTCGGCTCGTCGCCCGAGGTGTTGGTGCGATGTATCGAAGATCGAATCGAACTCATGCCGATCGCCGGAACGCGCCCGCGCGGGGCTACCCCCGAAGAGGACTTGGCCCACGAGCGGAGCCTGCAGGCCGATCAGAAAGAGCGCGCCGAGCACCTGATGCTGGTCGACCTGGGCCGCAACGATGTGGGGCGCGTGTCCCAATACGGATCGGTCGAAGTCGACGACTATGCCTACGTCGAGCGCTACTCGCACGTGATGCACATCGTCTCGTCCGTCAGTGGAACGCTGCGCGAGGGACTGCACGCCGTCGACGTACTGCGCGCCTGCTTCCCTGCCGGAACGCTGTCGGGGGCGCCCAAGGTGCGGGCGATGGAGATCATCGACGAACTCGAACCGACG
>CAXBBB010000514.1:0-2747 GCA_963973615.1 uncultured Rhodothermales bacterium
GGAGCCGTTTGCGTAGCGCCGTCACGCGTTCGGATACGTCGGGTCGAGGTCCTCCCAACGATCCGTAGTGGAACGAGGGGCGAAAGTAGACGCCCGAAATACGCGTCGGGAAGTCGAAGTGTAGTTCGCCGCCGAGCGACACCTGGAGGTGATCCACGTACATCGCCAGCGAGTGCGTCGGTCGGAGTCGTGTGATAGCCTGACTGAGCGCGCGTCCGTTGTGGGCGTCGCGCGTCAGCAGGGGTGCCAATGAGGGCGCGTCGTCGATGACGTGGAGGGTCACCCGGTCGGCGTCCTGCGCGTGTCGCCAGGTGTCCGGATGCCGCTCGGCGAACGAGCGCGAGAGGACCACGTCCATCGGCACTTCGATGTGGTGCTCGCTGTAGTAGGTGAGCAGCGCGTCGAGGTAGAGTCCGCGGTGACCACCAAAGTAGGGTTCGAAGATCAGCAGGCTCACGGCAGCGCGGGCGAAGGCGAAACGAGCGACCACACGCGCGTGCGAAACGGATGACGCCACGCACTCAGTGCCGACCACAGCGTGGCCCCTCCGACGATGAGGGCGAGTAGGGCAAACGCGTGTGCCGCCGCCGCCTGATACGCGCTCCACGCGACCAGCAGCAAGACGATTGCAGCACTAAGGGCGAGCCGCCTGTCCGAGAGTTCGAGCGCGCCGGGGTGCTCTTCTCGGTGGAAAGCCCAGACCGGAACGGCGCTTCCCGCGACGAGAGCCAGAGCGTATCCCAACGCCGCCCCAAAGCCATCCACCGTCAGGCCCAGTCCAAAGCCTACGGCGACGTTGACGCCGCCGGTCGCCAGCGCGCCAATCACGTTCCACCTCAGCCTTCCGGTTCCCAGGTAGTGGAAGTAGGCCGGGCCACTCATCGCGTTGGCGAACCAGGCGACGAGCAGCACATCGAGCAGCAGGACGAATGTGCCGCTGACTTCGCCCAGCCAGAGCAGAGACACGATTGGGCTGAGCGCCACACCGATCGGAAGGCTCAGGCCGACCAATGCGAGGACGGCGCGCAGGCTCGTCCGGTAGACCTGTCGCAGGCGTTCGGGAGCGTTCTCGTTCATTGTGGCGAGCATCGGAATGAGCGCTTGGTGTCCGGTCACGATGACGCTGCGCAGTTGCAACGCCAGTTTGTTCGCCAGTTCGAAGTTGCCCGCCCACACCGCGCCGCCGAAGCGCATGACGAAGCTCTTGGTGATCGGCTCTGCGAACAGGAAGAGGATAGAGATCGCCTGGAAGCTGAGACCGTAGCCGACCATCTCTCGAAACAGGACCTTTTCGATGCGCCACGGGACGAGTGGAAGACGCGTCAGGATGCGGCGAAGCATGATCCATCCGGCGACGACCAGCAGCAGGTTTTGCCCGATCTGCGCGTTCGCCAGCCCGGCGACTCCGAACCGGGGCGTCAGCACAACGGCCAGCAGCAGGAACGAGGCGCTGCCGGTCATCACCAGACCCGCTCGCCAGGCGACGCGCGAAGCGCCGTCCAGGCAGGAGAGAATGGCGCTCGAGATCGCTCCCAGCCACAGCGAGGTCAGGGCGTACGGTAGCAAAAGAAACGCGACCGGCAGCAGGTGGTCTTCCCGAACGATGACCGGTAGCAAAGTCGACAGCAGCGGATAGAGCGCCACGCACGCCACGCCAACTAGCCCGGCAACCGCGACGATAGTCGTTTGGGCAACGTCGGCTCCACGCCCTCCGTCGCTTCGGGCTAGCGCGGCAGCGACGAACTTGACGGCGCTCGCGGCCAGTCCTAGCCCGGCCACCTGAGCCGTGACGGCCGTCCCGACGACGACGCTCCACACGCCAAACACTTCGGGTCCCAGTTCGGCCCGCACGTACGCATACAGGCCGAACAAGAACACCCACTCAGTACAACCTGTCCCGCTGACGCCGCCACTCCCAGGGCCGTTCGTTTTGTGCCGCTGCTCGCCACGCTAGAGGGGGATGTCGGTGCGGATAAATACGCCATCCGCCTGAATCAGGCCACCCGAAGGCGAGCAGTTCGCCGGCTCGAACGAGCGCAGCGTATAGCCCATACTCTCCATGTGCCGAACCAACTCGGTGAAAACAGGTGCACCCGCGTAGACCGGCTCGAACGACATCTCCAGCTGAAATCCGGCTACGTGCGGCATCGTCTGCGCCGCGCCCTCAATCACCTGCATCTCGAAGCCCTGAACGTCCGCTTTGAGGAACACCACATCGTCGTCTCGGACGTAGGTAGGGGCGATGCGGTCGAGCGTGTCGACGGTGATCGTTTCGTCGGCGATCTGCTGTGATGCCTTGTCGCGCGGAGCATAGGAGGGGACGAGTTCGAGCAGCGAACTGCACTGCCGGAAGTTGCCGATGTGGATTGTCGCCGTGCCCGGTTCGCTGCCCAGCGTCGAGTTTACGCCCTCCCAGTGGGTGTCTCCGCGTGCCTTCTCGCTCACTATCGCAAACTCGAGTGCAAGCGGCTCGAACGACACGATGCGCCCTTTATAGCCGTACCGCCGAAGTTGCTGCGCGTACTGCCCTTCGTTGGCCCCTACGTCGAACACGAGAGTAGCACCGATATGGTCGAGCAGTTTCATCCGGCGCGCGATCGGGGCGTTCATCAGGTCGAAATGCCGAACGTCGAAGCCGGTGGCTTGCTGAATCAGGTAGCGAATGCGGGACGAGAACGTCATGCCGGAGAGGGAGGAGAGGAGGAACGGGCGATCTGCCACGCCGCCGAGGAGAACGCGAGTAGCAA
>CAXBBB010000515.1:0-2740 GCA_963973615.1 uncultured Rhodothermales bacterium
CGGTCCGACGGCGGCTTCTTGGCGGCGGCGCTGGCACCCGCCTCTACCCGCTCACCGAACATCGCTCGAAGCCCGCCGTTCCGCTTGCCGGAAAGTATCGACTGATCGATATTCCGATCTCGAACTGCATCAATTCGGGCGTCGAGCGCATGTTTGTGCTAACGCAGTATAACTCGGCGAGCCTCAACCGGCACGTCGCCAACACGTACCGCTTCGACCGCTTCAACGAGGGCTTCGTCCAGATCATCGCCGCCGAGCAGACCCAGGACAACAAGGAGTGGTTTCAGGGCACTGCTGACGCCGTCCGCCGCAGCCTGACGCACGCGCTCAACTATCCGCAAACGCACACGCTGATTCTCTCGGGCGACCAGCTCTACCTGATGAACTATCAGGACATGCTCGCCGCGCACAAGGCGAGCGGAGCCGACGTGACGGTCGCGACGATTCCGGTGACGGCTGCCGACGCTCCGGCATTCGGCATTCTCAAATCGGACGAAGACGAGGTCATTACCGAGTTTCACGAGAAGCCGCCGCTCGAAGAGCTGGACGGAAAGGAGAGTGTCGTCGACAAGGATTTAGAGGCTGAGGGCCGTATCTACCTTGCGTCAATGGGCATCTACTTGTTCTCGACCGATGTGATGCAGCAGATGCTGGAAGAGAATCCGGACGAGCACGACTTTGGTAAACAGGTCATTCCCCGCGCGATAGAGTCGCACAAAGTCGTCAGCTATCCGTTCAAAGGGTATTGGAGCGATATCGGAACGATCCGCTCGTTTTACGACGCCAACATCGCGCTCGCGGCGCCCAAGCCGTCGTTCAATCTGTATTCGGAGGAGATGCCGATCTTCACGAACGCTCGGATGCTGCCGCCTGCGAAGATCCACAGCAGCTACATCCAGGACTCGCTGATCGCCGAGGCGAGCATTGTCGTATCTGCGCACGTGTCGAACTCGGTTATCGGGCTGCGCAGCTACATCGGGCGCAACGCGACGGTCAAGAACGTCGTCATGATGGGCGCGGACTACATGCACTGGCATGATCTCAAGATTCATGCACCGGTAAAAGGCCCCGAAGGACCGGGTATCGACGAGGAGACCTACATCGAGGGCGCAATCGTCGACAAAAACGCACGCATCGGGAAACGCTGTGTGATCAAAAATCGCGATCAAGTCGCAGAAGGGGAGGGGCCGGGGTTTTACATTCGGGATGGCGTTGTGGTGGTGACCAAAAATTCGGTCATCCCCGACGACACCATCATCTGACACCTCGTTGGGACTCTCCCCGACGACATCGCTCCGAACTTCTCGATATGCTCCGCACCCTCGCCGCGCTCACGCTCCTCATCGTCCTCTCCGGCTGCGACAAGCCCGATCCGATCATCCGCATGTACGGTGACTGGCGCTACAACGACGGATACGGTACCGAAGAAGCCCATCGCGAGCAGATCGCCGATCTGGTCGATGACTATGCCGCTGACGCCCAGCGCAACCGACTCGCTGCCGAGCAACTCGGTCTTGCCGCTCGTACCGACGCGCGTCTGACCGGTTTTGCCACTGATGCCCTTCTCCTTTCCGAGTTGCAAGCTCTGCTGCTGATCGAGCAGCGCGAGGAGGCCGAGGACTTGATCGAAGACGGTAGCTACCGCGAACTCAATAGAGGCTACGGCGCGATGATCACCGAGCAGCAAATCCTCGCCGATCGCTACTACGATCTGGGGCGTGCCATGGCAGCCTCTATGGATTCGACCGACATCGGGCAGATCGAGTCGACCGTCATCCGTTCCCGCTACCAGATCATCCCCCCGCACTGGCTCCGCCGCGACTACGAAGCGCGTCAGCCTAGCCTGCGCGTGGTCGCCAATCCGGGCCGCGTCGTCGAGGACACGCCTGCCGAGCCGATGCAGCCCCAGTTTGTTAGGGAAGAGGGTGCGACCGACGGTCAATAAGTCCTGGCCCCGCGATTGATTCTTTTGTTGAGCGCGTACGTGCGGATCAGTATCTGTCAAAGCCTTAGCAGTGGACCGGCACGTCTGCCCGGGAGAGCGATTCTAATGTGGCTCGTCCTCGGATTGTGGTGCGTCCTACCGGTGGCAGCGCAGACCACGGTCACCGGTACGGTCCGCGACGCCGAGACAGCTGAGCCTCTGGCAGGTGCGACGGTGCAAATCAGAGACACCAATAGAGGCACGGCGACGGATGTAGATGGAGTGTACACCCTCTCGCTCTCCGGTAGCGGAACGCTCGTCGTCTCGTACGTAGGCTACCGGACCGCCCGAGTGGATGTGAGGGAAGGGGAGCGGCGCGACATCGAGCTTCAACCAACCGATCAGCAGATTGGCGAGATTGTCGTTGGCGGTACTTCGCCTGTTGTGGCGGCTAGGCCCGTGCAGACCGTCCCGATTCAGGCACTACGACAGGTGCAAGCGGTCGACGGGCGGCAACTCGTTGGAGTCCTTCCCGGCGCGCACCTGCAGGTCAACTCCCGGGGCGAGGCACTGGTGTATTTGCGTGGAAGCGGCGAGCGGCAGACGGGACTCTACCTCGACGGGGCGCCGCTTCTGGTGCCGTGGGACGCGCGTTTCGATGCCGGACTGCTTCCCGGCTGGCTCGTCGGCAGCGCGCGCGTGGTTCAGGGTCCGTCGTCGGTTCTGTATGGCGTTGGTGCTCCAAGCGGAGCGGTCTTGTTCGGCACGCAGCGGCTGGAAGCAGAGGGCACGTTTGCCCAGGCCGAGGTGCGTGGA
>CAXBBB010000516.1:0-2731 GCA_963973615.1 uncultured Rhodothermales bacterium
GAGCCGATCATCGTACCGACGCCAATCGTCGCGCTCGTCGCTACCGCCAGCGCCGCGACTGCGACCGCGACACGGCTCAAGTTGGCCTCCATACCACCCGCCGCCATCCGCCCGGTCGACCCGCCCAGCGCACTCGCGATAGGCCGCACCAGTCGCCCGAACGCCAGCACCAGGACCGGGACTAGGAGCGCGAATCCTAAGATCGCCGCCAGCATCGCCGCGTACGCCGCTACCAATCCGACGCTGGGCAACATCAGCACGACCGTGCCGACGAGCAGCAGGCCGACACCAGCGAGCGATAGGCGAGGAAGCACCTTGCGCAGCGCGTCCTCACTCGACGAGCGCCGCACGACCGTCGCGATTTCGGTCCGCGCCGCCTCCCATGCCGGAAGCAGCGCCGCAATCGCCGTCGCCCCGATGCCTAACGCAACGCCCTTGACTAGCGTCCACGCGCTCAGATCGAAGCCGCCGACGGCGACGGTGAAATACAGATCGTTGATCGTCTGGGCGACGAGCGTCACCAGCCCGCGCCCCAGCACGATGCCGAGCAACACGCCCAAAATCGTCCCGATCAGCCCGATCACGAGGGCTTCGCCGATGACGAGGGCGAACACCTCACGCCGCGTCACACCGACGGCGCGCAGGTAGCCGATTAGCGTCCGCCGCTGGACGACCGAGAACGTCGTCGTGTTGTAGACCAGAAAGACGCCCACGACCAGCGCTAGAAAACTCAGCGCCGTCAGGTTGAGTCGGAACGCCTGGGTCATGCGCTCGAGCGCCTGGCTACGAGCCTGTGGTCTTCCTATAGAAATGCCGTCCGGTACGAGCGCTTCGACTTGGGCAACCGTCGCCTCGTCCGCGATCAGATCGATGCGCGAAAGGCGTCCGCGCAGGTCCAACACGCGCTGCGCCGTTCCGATGTCCGCGATCAGCATCGACTCCATCACCCGCGCCGTCTGCTCGTCGCCGGGATCGAGCAGACTCGCGATCGTTAGCACGAAGACCACGCCCTCGTGCGCAACCGACAGCGTATCGCCCACGTCGACGCCCAGCCGCGCGGCTGCCGGTGGCGAGAGAAACGCGGTATTGGGAATCGACAAGAACTGGTCTAACCCACCGCCGCTGCGGTCCGTCGTGAACGCGCGAAACGGCCCGTCCGATAGCGGATCGATGCCCATCAGGTTCAGCACGCGCCCACGCGAACGCACGTACCCGCTGACGACCGGAGCGCTGGGCCGAATGCCGTCGGCTCGCAAGATCCTGAGCAAATTGTCCGGCACCGTTCCCGCTGCGCCCTCCAGACTGTGCGTCGCCCGCCCCGCAACCGTTTCCGTCGACACGCCAAACGCACTTGTCGCGCTCTCATTCGCCAGATCAACCGCCACCACGACCGCCACGCCCAGCGCCACGCCGACGAGCGAGAGCAGCAGCAGGCACGACTTCCAGCCCTTCGTGCAGCGTACCGTCGCGCAGGCTGAGCACGCGGTCGGCACGCAGCGCGATGGCCGGATCGTGGGTCACGACTAGGAGTGTCTTACCCCGATCGCGTGCCAGGTCGTGCAGCAAATCGAGCACGCGATCCGCCGTCGTGCGGTCCAGGTTGCCGGTCGGCTCATCGGCGAGAATCAGGTCGGGATCGTGCGCCAATGCCCGCGCCACGGCCACGCGCTGCTGCTCTCCGCCCGAGAGTTTGTCGGGGTACGCATCGGCCCGGTCCGCCAGTCCCACATCGGAGAGCAACTGCTGCACGCGTCCGGCGTCTTTCTTACCGACGAGGTCCATCGGCAACTGGACGTTTTCGCCGACAGTCAGCGTCGGGATCAGGTTGAATTGCTGAAAGACGAACCCGATGCGCCGTCGCCGCGCCAGTGTCCGCTCGCGCTCCGAAAGGGCGGTCAGGTCGAGATCGCCCAGCAGCACCCGCCCAGAGGTCGGCAAGTCGATACCCGCGATCAGGTTGAGCAGCGTACTCTTGCCGCTTCCGCTACGCCCGAACAAGGCGGCGAACGTGCCGCTTGCGATCCGAGCGCTTGCACCATTGAGCACCATCCGCTCTTTGTCACCCTCCTGGAATCGGCGCGTCAATGCGTCGAGGACGAGGTCAGGCGAGGGGGACATGGCGACAGATCGAGTGGAGCGCCGCGTACGCTGTGGGGCTCCAGATTGTCCGCCTCCATCCGGTTTTCAATTGAAACTGAAAATAGGATTGGTGACCAGACTAGAGATCATCACCCGTAGGGGCGAGACTCGTCTCGCCCGGCGGCAAACGACATGCTCTTCTGTATCGACACTGGCGGTGTATCCAGCGCGGATCTGGCAGGTCGTGGGCGACCTGCCAGATCTCCGCCGTTAATACCCGAAGGAGTTGAGAAACACGTCCTTCTTGCGCCAGTCGTCGCGGACTTTGACGTGGAGTTTGAGGAATGAGTCGCGTCCAGTCATCTCTTCGATGTCGCGGCGTGCAGCGATGCCGATTTTTTTCAGCGCCAACCCGCCCTTGCCGATCAGGATGCCTTTCTGCGAGTCACGCTCGACGACGATTTCGGCTTCGATGTGATCGCGTTGGGGCGTCTCCTCGAACTGTACGATGTTGACCTGCGTCGCGTAGGGCACCTCTTGGCGGAACTGCATAAAGATCTTCTCCCTAATGATCTCGGTTACGAAAAAGCGCTCGGGATGCTCGCTGACGGCGTCCGAAGGGTAATACGGCGGCCAGAGCGGAATCCGCTCG
>CAXBBB010000517.1:0-2727 GCA_963973615.1 uncultured Rhodothermales bacterium
GTCGGGCGTCGTGCGCGGCATGAAGCCGGGGGCGCAGTACAAATACCGCCTGCTGGCTGGAGGCGAAGAGTTGTTTCGCAACGACCCGTACGCGCGCATCGTCACGTCGAGCGTCGGCGAGAGCGTGGTCTACGACGATCAGGCCTTCGACTGGGGCGACGACGACTTCCAGATGGCGCCATGGAACGAACTCGTCATCTACGAACTGCACGTCGGCACCTTCAACGACCGCAACCCCGACGGACCGGGCACACTCGATCACGCCGCCGAGCGCTTGGACTACCTCGCCGAGCTAGGCGTCAACGCCGTCAGCATGATGCCCCTCTCCGAGTTCGCAGGCGACTTCTCGTGGGGCTACAACCCGGCCTATCCGTTCGCTATCGAGAGTGCCTACGGCGGACCGGACGCCTTCAAGCGATTCGTCAAAGCCGCCCATGCGCGTGGAATCGCCGTCCTGACCGACGTCGTCTACAACCACTTTGGCCCGTCCGATCTCGAACTGTGGCGCTTCGATGGGTGGGGCGAGGGCGACGGGGGTGGCATCTATTTCTACAACGACCACCGCGCCGACACGCCCTGGGGCATGACGCGCCCCGACTATGGACGCGAAGAAGTCCGCAACTACATCCGCGACAATGCTCGGATGTGGCTGGGCAGTTTCCGCTGCGATGGCTTGCGCTGGGACGGGACGGTCTTCATCCGCTACAAGGACTTTTGGAAGAGCGCAGGGTCGGAGCTGCCCGACGGCTGGACGCTGATGCAAGAGATCACGCACGAGATGGGCGAGAAATACCCCGGCGCACTGATGATCGCCGAAGACCTGCAGGGCGATGCGCATCTGGTCGAGCCCGTCGATGCGGGCGGAGCGGGCTTTGGTGCACAGTGGGATAGCCTGTTCGTCCACCCGATACGTGCCGCGCTGGAGGTGATGTCGGACGACGAGCGCAACATGTACGACGTCGCCGAAGCGATAGGTCACAGCTACACGCTCGACGCGTTCAGCCGCGTGGTCTATACCGAGAGCCACGACGAAGTCGCCAACGGACGCGCCCGCTTGCCCGAAGAGATTCATGAAGGCGACGCGCTATCGTGGGAATCGAAGAAGCGCTCGACGCTGGGTGCCGCCGCCGTGCTGACGGCGCCCGGCATTCCGATGCTGTTTCAAGGCCAGGAGATCGTCGAAGACGAGTGGTTTCAAGACACCGTCCCCCTCGACTGGAGCCGACTCGAACCGCTGGGCGGCATCCGCACGATGTACCGCGACCTGATTGCGCTGCGCCGAAACCTCAGCGGCACGACACGGGGCCTCTCAGGGCAGACCGTCCGCGTCCATCACGTCAACCACAACGATAAACTGATTGCCTTCGTCCGCGAAAAGGAAGGTGGACCAAGTGATACGACCGTCGTCGTCCTCAATTTCGCTAACCGCGCGTACGACGACTACCGCATCGGTCTGCCCAACCCAGGCACGTGGCACGTCCGCTTCAACTCGGACTGGAACGGCTACGGTTCAGACTTCGGCGATCATCCGGCGCACGCCGTCAACGCCGATGGAGAGGGACACGATGGGGAGGCGTACTCAGGGTCGATCTCCATCGGCCCCTATACAGCGCTCATCATTTCTCAGGCTGAATGAACAGAGTCTGCGAGCACGCGTGCAATGGTCAAACCGCTCACAATTCGGTCACATGAGCGACCGACAAGAGACGAGAGTGCGCTTTTTGACATGTCTAAACTTGTGTTAACGCGCAAGAATGTCTCATAGGGCAGATAGAAAGCTGTTGAAATGGGGGTGTGATAGATATTATGTGCTATCCCTCACCGCGTATCGCGTACTCGCTTCTTAATCGTGATCCGTTTTTATTCATTCACCTGCGATTCCTACCGTCCCACCGCTGTAGGAATCGCCCACGTATTCCATTCTCCACCATGCGTACGCCACGTAACGTCTACCGCATCGACATCGAGCCTTCGGATTCCTTTCCGGGGCGTCACTCCACTCACGGCTGGCAAGTCCGTATCCGACGCGCCGGGACTCAGCATACCAAGTTCTTCGCTGACGCCAAATACGGCGACCGCGACAAGGCGCTCAAAGCCGCCGAAGCTTTCCGCGACGAACTCATGCCGACGCTTCCCGAAGCCGACAGCGCTACCGAACGTTCGGCCCAGGCCCGCAGCAAGACCGGCGTCGTCGGCCTGAGCTTCTGCACCAAGGACGACGGCAGCGGCAACCACAAGCCCTACGTCCAACTGAGTTGGACCGACAACGACCGCAAGCGCAAAACCGCGTCGTATTCGGTCGAGCGCTGGGGCCTGCGCAAAGCCGTCTGGAATGGCGTCTCCCGCTTGCACAAGGAGCGCACCGAACTCGGCCGCAAAACCGACGAGCCGCAGGACATGTTCGCAACTGCCTACTCGCGCATCGTCCGCGATTACCCCGAGCACGCCGGAGACGACTGACCGACACGGTCGGTTTGATTTCTGAGCATTGAGCGTTTGTGCACTCGGAGCGGAGTTCGCGTCTCCTACTGCGTGACCTCCGCTCCGCCGCTGACGCTTTTAGACCGCCGGACGGCCCGCACGATGCGTGGTCGTCCGGCGGTGTCGTGTTGCATCGTCACGTCCACAAAGAGATCGGGGGTCAGGAGCGCAGCCGTGGCGTCCGCGTGATCCGCGTGCGTTTCCAACACGAGCGTCCCGCCCGGACGGAGGCGGGTCGTCGCATGC
>CAXBBB010000518.1:0-2723 GCA_963973615.1 uncultured Rhodothermales bacterium
CGGAGTGAGTGGCTGCCGGTCGGCGCCAATCTGGAGCGAGGCATCGCCGGTCGCGTCGTCGCCGGAGACCTGCGCTACGACGGCGACTCGTTTAAGGCCAGCAGCCGCTTCACGGTCCGGCAGCGCGACGCACGCAACGCCGAAGTGATCGGAGCACGCGCGTCGGCGGGAGAAGCTGTCGCCATCCAGACCGATGCCCGCTGGCAGCCGCTCAACCGCGCCGTCGACCTGGACCTGGGCTACGAAGCCCAAACGCAGCGCACGCCGCAACTACAGGAGATCTACGTCCGCATCACGCCCGACCTGCCCGAAGCGCAGTTCGTCTGGCAGGACGACGACGGCGACGGCATCCGCGACCTCGACGAGTTCGTCCCAGAGACCGGCCCGCTCGAAGGGACCTATGCCCGCACGTTCGTCCCGTCGGACACGCTCGTCGGCGTCGTCGGTATCACCACGCGCGCCCGCCTGACGTTCGACCCAGGCCGACTCCAAAGCACCTCGCAATCGCGCGTCGGCCGTTTTCTTCGCTCGACGCGCTGGCGGACACAGTTCGACGTCCAAGAGCGCTCCTCGCTCGACGATCCGACGCGTCTCTACCTGCTCGACCCAACGGCTTTCCAGCAAGCCGCGACGACCCTCAACGGACGCGTCCGCCTGACGCAATCAGTCGAGTTCTTCAGGGGCCAGCCGCGCTACGGGTTGGAGGTCGGCGGCAGTCTGATTCGCACGCGCAACCAACTCGCAGGCAATACCGAAAGCCGCACCATCGACAACGTGCGCGCGTCCGGACGCTACGGTTTCTCGTCGGACTGGTCGATCACTGCCGAAGCCACGACCGGACTCGAGACGTCCGACAGCGAGCGCTTCGGTAGCCGCCGCTATCGCCTACGCACCAACGAAGGGCAAGGCGGCATGCGGTGGACGCCCGGCGCGGGCACATCGGTTCAGGCTTCACTCGTCGCCGCTCAAAAGACCGACGCCGCCGCCGACCGATCGTCGCGCATCTTCCGCGTTCCCCTCGAAGCCCGCTACGCCCGGTCCAGCGGACTGCTTGCTAGCGGCCTGATCGAGTGGACTGACGTGCGACTGGACGGAGACGCTGCGGGAGAAGCCGCGTTTGAACTCACCGACGGACGCGGTACGGGCCGCTCGCTCTTATGGAACGCCGCCCTCACCGTCCGCCTCTCGCGCAGCCTCGACCTGACCGCCCAATACGACGGCCGCGCCCCGTCGGGCGCACCCACGATCCACACCGGCCGAATGCAACTCAGCGCGACGTTTTGAAATCACAAACGGCCTCCCAGATCACTCTGAGAGGCCGTTTGTCGTTCGTCGGGATAGCGGGATTTGAACCCACGACCCCTCGCCCCCCAGGCGAGTGCGCTACCGGACTGCGCCATATCCCGAACATTGGGGACGCCAAAACTACGACGCGGGCGGAAGTCTGTCCAGAACGTCGACCAGAAACGCACGGAGTTCACGAAGCGCCTCGCGGCTCGGTGCTATTTCTCCGTCGGCGCGGTCCATCTGCTGGCGGGCTCCCTCGATAGTGTACTTCTCCTCGCGAACGAGAAACTGAATCCGCTCAGCGACCGCGATGTCCTCTTCGGTATAGCTGCGACGCCCCGAGCGGTTCTTGCGGGGTTGCAGCTGTTCGAACTCGCCCTCCCAGTAGCGAAGCACATGCGGTTCGAGGCCGAGCCGCGTGCAGACTTCGGAGATCGAGAAGTAGAGTTTGGAGATCTGAGCGTCGCTCACGTGGGTCGAGGGATAGCCTGTGAAACTACGGTGCGCGGCGCTTCGCCCTACGCACGCGTCGCATCTTGATTGGATCACTCACACCCCGCTGATGCCGTTCCGCCGATACAGCCACGAGATCGGACTGACTGCCGTCGTCCTGATCTGGGGCGCGAACTTTTCGGTCCTGAAGGGTCTATTCGCGGTCTTCCACCCCTACGTCGCCAACGCGCTGCGGCTGTCGCTAGCGCTTGGGAGTCTGGCGCTTTTGCTCGTCTTTCTGCTGCCCACGTTTGGGGGCGCCGCACGAACCGCGATCCGCACCAACGGCTGGAAAATCGCGGGACTGGGGTTGTTCGGTTTCTTCCTCTACCAGGTTGCCTTCGTCGAGGGGCTGGCGCGCACGTCGCCTACGAGCGCGGCACTGCTGATGGCCACGGCTCCTCTGTGGACCGCTCTTTCTGCTCACCTGACGCGCATCGAACGGCTGACCGCAGCCGCGTGGGGCGCGCTGCTAGTCTCGGTCGCCGGAGCGGGTCTAGTGGTTGCTGGAGCACGAACGGCTACCGACGCCGTCCCCGACACACTCGCGGGTAACCTGATCATCCTGGGAGCGGCGCTGTGCTGGGGTCTGTTCACGACGCTGAGCCGCCCGCTGACGCAGTCGACCAATGCTGCGCTCCTATCGGTGTTGGAGATGATCGTTGCGCTTCCCCTGCTGCTACTCGTCGCCCTGCCCCTGTTGCCCGATGTCGACTGGTCCTTAGTCGATGGCGGCGTGCTGGCTGCGCTGGTATTTTCGGGGACGCTGTCGAGCGGCATCACATTCGTAATCTGGAACCGCGCTGTCCGTCACGTCGGCCCCACGTCGACGATCGCGTTTGCCAACGCCGTTCCACTGGCAGCCGCCGCATTTGGTTACCTGCTGCTTGGCACGCCCGTCACGCTGCTGCAAGTCGGCGGCGGGTTGTGCATCATCGGCGGGA
>CAXBBB010000519.1:0-2710 GCA_963973615.1 uncultured Rhodothermales bacterium
GCCGACACAACCGAGATCAGCAGCAGTACGACGCCCACCGATGCGAACCCGATCGTCCACTCGGCCGAGTCCATCGCCTGCCCCGTCAGCACGAGCACCACGTCCGGCGCCGCCCATGTCAAGGCCAACAATCCCACACAGATACTCGCCCCAAACGCACCGGTGATGGCCAGCATCAGCCCACGTACCAACCGCGCGTCGTAGCGCCCCAGCGCCTGCCGAAGCGCTACGAACAGACGCGGTCGAGATGGTGGAGGAGGCTGCATAAATGATCAGGGAGAAAGCGCGGGCGAGCAATCTGCCGCCAATCCCAGCCAACTGTCATCGCGAGGAGCGCAGCGACGTAGCGATCTGAACGTGCCAGGCAGCCGCAGATCGCCACGACCGAGGGTCTCGCGATGACAAGGGGGGAAAGGGAGGCATGAGTACTATATGTCGAAGTGCCCTCAACGTACAGCGTGGCGGCAGGGCAAAGTCGAGGTGAGACGACATCAGTAGAGGACAACGGGCGCTCCAGTATCACAGGCCGTATTTCTCGATGCGGCGGTAGAGTGAGGCGCGCGTCAGGCCCAACTCGTCGGCAGCGCGGCTGATGTTGCCGCCGTGCTTACTCAGCGCCTTGCGGATCACGGCCTGTTCGACGTCTTCTAAGTCGAGGCTCGGCAGCGCGGCGGACGGTTGAGGCGTACTCGCCGAGAATGACAGATCCGATGCCGTCAGCGTTTCGCCGTCGCCCAAGACGACGGCACGTTCGATCGTGTGCTGCAACTCGCGGACGTTTCCGGGCCACGGGTAACGCGCCAGAGCGTCGAGGGCATCGGGCGACAGGCGACGCGTCGGGCGGTCGTATTGCTGGGCGTAACGCGTAAGGAAGTGCCCGGCGAGCAGCGGCAGGTCCCCGACGCGGTCGCGGAGGGGCGGCAGACGCACTTCGACCGTATTGATGCGATAGATCAGGTCCTGACGGAACGCGCCCGACGCGACCGCCTGAGACAAATCGACGTTGGTCGCGCTCACGAGCCGCACGTCGACGGGACGTGGTTTGGTCTCGCCGACGCGCGTGATCGTCCGGCTTTGGAGTGCGGTCAGCAGGCGGGCTTGCTGAGCGGGCGTCGTGTTGGCGATCTCGTCGAGAAAGAGCGTACCGCCCTGTGCCGCTTCCATCCGCCCCTCGCGATCCGACGCCGCGCCCGTAAACGCGCCCTTGGCGTAGCCGAACAGCTCCGACTCGAACAAGCTCTCGCTCAACGCGCCCAAGTCCGCCGTCACAAACGGCCCCTCGCTCCGATGCGACGCCGCGTGCAGCGCCTGAGCGGCCACTTGCTTGCCCGTTCCGTTCTCACCCAATAGCAGCACGTTGGCATCCGTCCGCGCGACCTTGCGCAGCGTCGCCACGACGCGTTCCATCTCGTCCGACGTACCGATCAAGTCGCCAAAGGGGTCGTCGGATGAACGCGGAAGGCGGCGCTCGGCACTTTCCTCGGGCCGCTCCAGCCGAGTCCGGCGCACCTGAGCAGCAGCAGCGACCGACGCGACCAATCGCGCGTTGTCCCACGGCTTGGTGACAAAATCGACGGCGCCTCGCTTCATCGCACGGACGGCCAGTTCGACATCGCCGTAAGCCGTGATCATGATGACGGCGAGATCGGCGTCCATGTAGAGCAAGCGGTCGAGGTATTCCAATCCCTCACGTCCTGACGACGCATCGCGCTCGTAGTTCATGTCGAGCAGGACGACGTCGAAGCGGTTCTCGCGCATCAACGTCGGCAGGCTTGCGGGCGAGGTGGCGGTCTGGACGGCAGCGACGTGCCCTGTCAGCAGCAGGCGAATGGCGGTGAGCACGTCTTCGTTGTCGTCCACGACGAGGACGCGGACAGCGGAGAGATCGGAGGCGGAAGCAGACATCGAAGGTGGTGAGGTGCGGAAGGGTACGCGTGCGATGGATGATGAGGCAATCGCCGAGCCGGATGCGCTGGAAACCTGACAGGTCTGGCAGACCTGTCAGGTTTGGCGGGATACGCGGGGCGGGGCGGTTGATCAAACACTATCGACCGTCCGCGCGCGTCCGCTCGGTGTCCGCAGGCGAACAGTTGGCACGCTGGTAACGGCCTCAGGGTGGGTTACAAGTGTGGGCACGGCTCTTGAAACGATCTGGGGTACAACCAAACCCTAACCGCCATGATGCGCCTCGCCTCCCTCCTCGCCGTCCTGCTCTTCGCCGCGCCGGTCTATGCACAACCGCAGGGATACGACATGAACGGCAACCGATTTGACACATCGCCGACCGAAACGATGACCACCAGCTTCGAGGTCAGCGTCCGCTATGCGGCGGCGAACGGACTGTCGAACATCGACACGCTGCTCGAACTCGTCAACGCGCAGCCCAACCTGACGCGCGCCGAACTCAACGGCAACGGCGACCAAGCCCGGCTGAGCATCCGCTTCTCGTTTGCGACGAGCGACGAACTCAACGCCTTCGTCGCCCGAGCGGAGACGACCGATATGCTCAACCGCATCCGGGCGATAAACCCCGAGACGTTCGCCTACGAACTCGACATCCGCAAGCGGCAATAACCGGCGGCAGATCGATCACGGTCCACACGAGAGTATCCGAATCCAACCGATATGTCTATTCTAACGCAACCCCTGGTGACTACGTCGGGCGACGGCGGGCCGGTCCGTGGCACAGGCGAGGGCAAAGACGTCGAAC
>CAXBBB010000520.1:0-2701 GCA_963973615.1 uncultured Rhodothermales bacterium
CAGCAAGCCCTTGCTCAGTGCGATGTTCTATCTAAACCTTGCTGTCTCGGTCGGCATCGCTGCCATTATCGCGCTGATCGCGCCGCCTGCTGCCGCATTGAAGACAGGGCGCACATGAAGACGTTTCTCGACCGCTTCGGACTAAGTCGCGACCCAGCGGCTCCGCTTGACGACGTCAGCCCGGATTCTGGTCGGCGGTTTTTGCTGGCGCGTATCGCCATCTTCCTGCTACTCGTCGCCCTCACGGTTCTGGCCTTTCCCCGGCAGAAGTCGTGGACGTTCGAGGCCAATCTGGGCGAGCGGTGGACCGATGAGACGCTGACGGCACCGTTCGATTACGCCATCTTCAAGTCGCCCGAAACGCTGGCTGCTGAGCGCCGCGAAGCGCGGAATACGCGTCCCCAGCTATTCCGGCCTCGGGAAGATGCCGACGCATCGATGGCAGAGGCACGCGACACGCTGGTGAACCAACTCACGAATGTGTTCTCGCACTACCGCGGCTACCTGGTAGCCCGTGAACAGGGAGATCGACAGACGGCATTGCGCGATTCTGCCGCATTTGAACGGACCAGAGCACGCACTCAACTCGGCTTGGCCGGACGCCAATGGGAGGTGCTGATGGAGGCTGCTGAAAATGACCCCAGCCTCTCCCTCGTCCGTGAACTGATCGGTGCCGCCTACCAAGAATCACGTTCCCTGAGCGCATTTGGTGTAGTCGACGTGCCGATCGATAGCATCAAGACTGAAATCATCTACGTTCGGGATAGGGAAAGAGGACAGGACCGACCTCGAAGCGTGGGCGATCTCTACGGGTTGGATGAGGCGTGGGAGACGGCAGGAGGGCGTCTCGATTTTCGGTACATGTCGGACCCCGAACTGGCCTCCATAGCTACTGCTTTCTTTCGGCGCATTTTCTCGTCTACGCTCGAGTTTATGCGGGCTGAGACGTTCAACCAGTGGCTAGTGGCCGAGCAGAGGATTCAGCCCACGCTGGGCAGTGTAGAGGAGGGCGATGTGATCGTCGTGCGCGGTCAGCTTGTTACGGAAGATGTGGCCCGCAAGCTGGAGTCCCTGGCGCGTGCGCGCACCAACCTCGGCGGCGCTGGCTTGGTGTGGCAAACTGCGCTCGGGCAGGCGCTGATCGCTGTCGCCGTCCTGTTCTTATTCTATCTCTACTTGTACTTGCTAAGGCGTGCGATCTTCGACAACCTGCGGCAGTTCGTTCTTGTGGCGCTCATCGTCGGTGCCACGATAGCGCTCTATGGCCTATCGACGCGTCTGGATGTTGCCGATACCTACGTTGTCCCCGTCGCATTGGCATCCGTCCTGCTGACGATCTTGTTCGACTCACGCGTTGGGATCTTCGCGACGATCTCGCTGGCGCTGCTGGGCGGGCACATGCTGAGCGACGACTTGGAGTTTACTTTTGCGACGCTGTTCGCGTGTACGCTTGCCGTCTTTAGCGTGCGCGACATTCGCAACCGGGGACAGATCTTCCTGACGGCAGGGCTGCTGATCCTTGCGTATGCTGTCGCGCTCCTGGCTGCCCGCGCCGGACTGAGCGCTGACCTGAGCAAATTGGGCACTGACCTGATCTTTGTCGCCGTCAACGGAGCGTTGCTGCTGTTCACCTACCCGCTGCTGTGGTTGTGCGAGCGTGCGTTCGGTATTACGACCGACCTGACGCTGCTCGAACTGTCGGATACCAACCGGCCCGTTCTGCGCGAACTCAGTCAGACCGCACCCGGCACGTTCAATCACGTGATGCAGGTTGCCAATCTCGCAGAGACCTGTGCCGACGCCATCGGAGCCAACACGCTGCTCACCCGAGTTGGGGCACTCTACCATGACCTGGGCAAGATGCGTGCGCCCTTGTACTTCATCGAGAACCAACGCGACGGGCACAATCCGCACGACGACATCGGCCCGGTGCAAAGCGCCCGGATAATCGTCAAGCACGTTCCCGATGGGTTGGAAATCGGTCGGACGGCTCGGCTTCCGGCCGCCGTTCTCCGGTTCGTCGCCTCGCACCACGGGACGACCCGGATCGAGTATTTCTACCGTCAGGCATGCGCGATGCGCGAGGACACCGACCTGCCCGTCGATGAGGGACTCTACCGCTATCCCGGACCGCGTCCACGGTCGCGGGAAGAGGCGATTCTGATGCTCGCTGATTCTACCGAAGCCGCTAGCCGGAGCCTCAACGACGTCAACGAGAAGACGCTGACCAAACTGATCGACAAACTCGTCGGCGACCGAGTGCGCGACGGCCAACTCGATGATTGCAGCCTGACCTTTCGCGACCTGAAGACAATCAGGGAGACGCTGCTCACCAGCCTGCTCGCCATCAACCACGGGCGCGTCGCCTATCCCGACGACGAAAAACCGGACGCAGCAGACGATGCGACACCAAAGCCGGACGAGCGCAACCCACACGACGGAATCTCCGCAGCCATCGCCACAACGGACGCTGATCTTGACGAAGACGGCGATGGTGTCGTCGGCGATCCCACCAAGCGTGCGGAAGCCAGAGCCGATGACGCCGCCGCGCCGATCCTGGACAAAAAGCCACCGCGCGACATCGATCCCGGTAGCTGATCGACTAGTCGAAGTCGCTGCACGACATGAAGTAGTGGCAGCGGGCGCATCGGTATTTGCAGCCTGCGTTGTGCAACCGCGCCGAACAGTTGGGGAAAAAGTC
>CAXBBB010000521.1:0-2699 GCA_963973615.1 uncultured Rhodothermales bacterium
TGATGCGCCAGGTCCGCAAGCCAGCCCACGCCGCCAGGCTCTACCTCGCCCCCGCTATCTCGGAGCAGGCCGCGATCTCCGCCGTGAATGCCGACCGCGGGTACCTGAGAATCGGTCAGTAGTCCCACGATTTTCCGGGCCGCCTGCCGAATGGCTTGATCCACGATCGCACGCTCCTGGTCCGATGGTTCGGAAGTCGAATCCGGGAAAAGGCCTGCCGATTCGAGCAGCCGCTCGGCCTGACCACCATCGCCATGAACGAGGACCAGGCGGTGCGACGTGCCCATCATCAGGCGCCCCAGCGATTGGGTGAAGAGTAAGTCGTCGAGGTGGACGGCGTCGAGGTGGACGAGATACAGCATAGATCAGCAAGAGGTGAGCGCGTGCAAACCGACGCGTGCGGGGTGCGTTTCGACCGAATGATTCTGACTGCCAACGAACTTGAACGCGCAGGCGATAGAGCGGCTACTGCCCTCCGCCGCATAGGGATCGTCAAGGGCGAGCGCGTCGCCCTTCACTCGGCCAACACACCCGACCTGCTCGCGTGCTTAATCGGCTTGTGGCGCATCGGCGCCGTCGCCGTACCCCTGCCGCTTCGGCATCCCTCGGCTGTCCTGCGCGCGGCCCTGGAATCAGCAGAATGTCGCCGCTTACTCTTCGAATCCCATCGCCCCCCCGCTCCTGAGCTCACGACGGGAATTCCATCAGACGAAATTCCACGCTACCGGCTCAGCGACTCCCAAGCTGAGCCGTTCGAGACATGGGCTTCAGATCGTCCGGCGACGCTGATCTTCACGTCGGGGTCGACGGGGACGCCCAAGGCCGCACAGCATCGGCTGAGTGCGCACGTAGCGAGCGCCCGTGGAGCCAGAGCCAACTTGCCGTTTGCACCGGGCGATTGCTGGCTGCTCTCGCTCCCCCTCTACCACGTTGGCGGGTTGTCGATCATGGTGCGCACGCTCGAAGCCCGCGCGTCGCTCGCCCTCCCGGCACCGTCGCAGTCCACTAGCGAGGCGCTCATCGAACTACGCCCGACACATGCCTCACTCGTCCCGACACAACTTCGCCGCCTACTCGCCACCCCAGGCGTGTCACACGGCCTTCGTGGCATCCTTCTGGGAGGGGCCGCGGCTCCTGATAGCTTGGTCGATGCCGCTCTCGCCGCCACCCTACCGATTCACACGACGTATGGCCTGACCGAGATGGCATCGCAAGTCACGACGACGCCCCCAGATGCCCCCAGGTCCGTGCTCGACACATCAGGACATGTCCTGCCCGAACGCGAACTGCGTCTTTCAGAAACGGGCGAGATCTTGGTACGCGGCGCCACCCGCTTCGATGGCTACGTTACACGCGAGGGCCTTTCCTGTCCATTCGATGCCGATGGTTGGTACGCAACAGGCGATGTCGGCGCACTAGACTCGGACGGACGGTTGCGAGTCGAAGGTCGGATCGACTTCGGATTTGTGTCGGGCGGCGAAAATGTGCGACCCGAAGCCATTGAGCGAGCCTTAGCTCAGGTGCCCGGCATCGTGCAGAACGTCGTCGTTCCAGTCGCCGATCAGGAGTTTGGCAGTCGCCCTGTCGCATTCGTCGACGCCCCCGGTTGGGACTTGAACGATAGCCGCACCCTTGAGGCGCTGCGGGAACGCTTGGATGACTCGTTAGCCCGTTTTCAACATCCAATCGCGCTAATGCCGCTTCCGGAAAGCTCGGGAATGAAGCCAAACCGACGTCTGCTGATCGCGCTAGCAGAGGCGCATCGGTCGCAGTAACCGGGGTGTTCGCCGCCGTCTAGGCGCTGTCGCGCGCGAGCCAGAGAGCGAGAACGTCGTCCGAGAATTCGTCCAGGTCGCTCTGGGCGAGCAGCGTGCGGGAGAGCACACTGAGTGGTTCTTTCTGTCCCCACGCATAGTCGGCTGCGCGCGAGAGGCCTTCTTCGCCGACCAATCCACCCGATGCACGGGGCTGCTCGATCATGCCATCCGTATAGCATACGAAGGCGTTTCCAGACGCTAGGTCGATCGTATAATCCTGGAACGGCGTACCAGCCGAGAGGCCAACGACCATGTTGCCCTCCTCAAGCACGTCGACGCCTCTACCGGATACCAGCATCGGACGACAATGGCCGGCGTTGCAATACGTCAGACTGTGCGTCCGGGGGTCCCAACGAAAGAGCAGCAGCGACGCAAACGTCTCTCCCATTATCGGGTCTCGAACGAGCAAATCGTTGACGGCCGATATCACGGCTGCTGGCGACTCGGTCGTGCGGGTCATCGCGTGGATGGTGCCCCGTATGTACGACAAAAAGCTGAACGCATAAAATTTGGCCTGGATGCCCTTCCCCATCACGTCGCCGACCGTCACGTAGTACGAACCCGAGGGATGGTGAAGCCAATCGACAAAATCGCCTCCGCCCTGCTCGCGAGGCAGGTTGAGATAGTCGAACGCGTAGCCCGGCACCTCAGGCATCGAGCGCGGCAGCAGCTTATTGCTAAAATCCTGGCTGATGCGCGCATTCAGGTTGGTCTGGTAGACGTCTGCGCGCTCGAGCAGCTGGTTGATGCGCGCCACGACCACGTCCAGGTCAAACGGCTTGGTCAGGTAGTCGTCCGCTCCCGCTTCGAGCCCTTCGACCCGATCATCCACACCGCCAATCGCGGTGAGAAAGATAACGGGCGTCATGACCTTTGCAGCCC
>CAXBBB010000522.1:0-2697 GCA_963973615.1 uncultured Rhodothermales bacterium
AGCCAGCGACGAGCAGGCACAGACGAGTGCCGAAGTCGCCCGGAGCGTCGAGTCCATCGCCGCCGTGTCGAACGAGACCAGCGAAGCCACCGTCTCGCTCGCCCAGACCGCCGAGTCGATGACCAAGCAGGTCGACGCCCAGCGTGCCGTCATCAACCGCTTCCGCGTCCGTGCCGGTCAGGCCGTAGCGTCCCAAGCGACGCATTCGGTATCGGTTCAGCCGTCGCGTCCGGCTGTGGCGCCTGCACCGTCCCGCCCGGCGGCGGCAGGACTCGCCGAAGCCGCTCACAGCGGTAATGGCTACAGCGGAGACGGCTACGACAAACCGGCAGACTTCGACACGTTTAGCTAAACGCGTCGTCTCAGAAACCACAACGCCCGCTCGGTCTTCGGACTGGGCGGGCGTTTTAGGTTGCGCGAGGCGGGGAACGTGGCATGCCTCTAAGGGCGCCGCATCTAGATCTGCGTTCTAACTCACTACGGAAGTGCTCTGCATTTTGATAGGCTGATCGCCCTGCGGAATTCCGAACGACGTGCCGACCGATAGGGCAGAGGCGAGTAGTGGAGCGTCGAGGGGCACGGTGCGGACTTTGTTGGCGACATCGGCGAGGGGGACCGAAGCGAGGTGGCTGTTCTGAAGAACGGCCAGCCGTCCGAACTGACCCTCGGCGACCATCGACGCGGCATAGCTACCGAAGGCAGTCGCGAGTGTGCGGTCGAACGGGTTGGGCGTGCCGCCGCGCTGCATGTGGCCCAGGATGGTCGTACGGACTTCGCTGCGCATCTTGGATTTCTCCAGTTCGGCTTCTATCCAGCGCGAGATGCCGCCTAGCCGGATCGGGTCGGGGCTGTCGGCGATGACTTCGCGGATGACACGGCTCCCGTCCTTGGGCTTGGCGCCTTCGGCGACACAGATCAGCGTGAAGCGCTGTCCGCCCATCTCGCGCTCCCTGCAGACACGCACGACCTCCTCAATTTCGAACTCGATCTCAGGAATCAAGATGATGTCGGCGCCCCCGGCGACCCCAGCGTAGAGCGCGATCCATCCGGCGTAGCGACCCATCGTTTCGAGAATCATCACCCTGTGGTGGCTCTGGGCCGTCGTGTGCAAGCGGTCGAGCGCCTCGGTCGCGATGCCTGCCGCGGTCGAGAAGCCGAACGTCCGGTCGGTCCCAACTAGGTCGTTGTCGATGGTCTTGGGGACACCGACGATGTTGAGGCCAAGTTTCTGCAAGCCGTCGGCAATCGTCATCGTGCCATCGCCACCGATCACGACGATGGCGTCGAGGTTCAGGGTGCGCGTGCAGTAGCGGACGATCTCGTTCGACACGTCGGCGCCCCCACGTTTGTAGTAGCTGAACGGGTTGGCCTTGTTGCTCGTGCCCAGGATCGTACCGCCGCGCGTCAGGATGCCCGATACGTCGGCATAGCTGAGCTGCTGCATCCGCTGCTCGATCAGGCCGAGGAAGCCGTCTTGGAAGCCGAACACCTCGGCGTTGTGTTGCAGGATCAGGCTTTTGGTGACGGCGCGGATGACGGCGTTCAGGCCGGGGCAATCGCCGCCGCCGGTGAGCAGGCCGACTCGGAGGCTTCGAGACATAGATTCGGGCGGATGGGGAATGGTAAAGATAACCGTTGTCGGTCTGACCACTCGTTACCGCTGCGTTGCGGAAGCGCTTCATCTCGCCGTTGCTCGTGAGACGCTCTAAACGCTCGCGAGGCGGTCCCGGCTGGGCTCGACGAGAGCCGTTCCAAGTCGTCGAAGAGCAGATGACTCGACACGGTGTCGGTGACGAGCAAACTACTGTCGGTCAGGAAAGCGTACTTCCGTTATGAACGACCAGGCCTTCGCTGTGGAGCATCGCGACTTCGTCCTATTCCTGTGTAGCAGGGCGGCGGAATAACTGTGGCTGCGCCGCATTTAGGCGATGTAGGTTTTCTATACGCGCCGAGTCCTGCAAGCCTTGAGTAGGTACCTTACGATGCGCGCCTAAGAAATACTGGGCGCGTATGGTACCTAACTCCCAACCCACCACCACCGGAATGTCCTCTCGGTTCTCCTCACGCGTTTGCCTGTACGGCACATCGCTCGTTTTTGTCTTCGCGCTCCTGACCGCGCAGCATGCTCACGCCCAGCAGGTGTGCTCTCCGGGCAATCTGTCGCAAACCTTCACCAGCGACGCCACTGTGACATTATTCGGTGCGTCCGCCGACAACAACACCGTAACTGTTACGGCGCGTGGGGCTGATGGGGGCGACAATTCCAATAGAGGTGTCGGCGGCGGAAGTGGCGCTACCGTGCAGGCGACGTTTTCGCTACCCGGGGGCACGAGTCTATTCGTCGTGGCCGGAGATGCGGGGGGCAGCAATGGCTTCTCCTTCGGCGGCGGCGGCGGTGGTGGTGGTAGTGCGGTAGTAGCCGATGCCGCGACTCTGCTTATTGTTGCCGGAGCAGGAGGAGGAGCTGATTTTAGCTCTCTTGGAGGCGGAGGCTCGGCACAAACCGATGGTGCACCCGGCAGCGGTTCAGGGAATGAATTTAGTAGTGGTTTTGGCGGGGGAGGTTTCCAAGCATCCGCTAATGGGTCTGGTGGAGGGGCTGGCACGCTGACGAGCAGGGGAGGAGGAGGAGGAGGAGGAGGAACGGCTGCTGGTGGCGGGGGTGGATTCGGAGGAGGAGGCGGCAGCGGCAGCGGC
>CAXBBB010000523.1:0-2695 GCA_963973615.1 uncultured Rhodothermales bacterium
GAGCCGTGGCTGGGGCCCCAACTCGAAGACCACGTACCCGCTTTGGCCGAGCGCGGTATCGACAAGATCGTGAGCCTCGCCATCGGCTTCGTGAGCGACCACGTCGAGATCCTGTTCGACATCGACATAGAGGCGCAGAAGGCTGCCAAAGCAACCGGTACGACCCTCGTCCGCCCGGCCTCGCTCAACGACGACGCGCGCTTCACGCGCCTGCTCGCCGAACTCGTGGAAGGCCGCGCCGCTGACGCCGGATGGATCGATTCGGACGTGCGCGCCGCCACCGCGCCTGCTCCGACGATGCCCATGCCCGAGGGCACCCTCCGCGCCTAGTCCGCCCAGCACCCCACCGATGACGTGCTGTGGAAGTAGGGCACGTCACAGTATCTGCCATGTCCGAACCGCACGCAACCCGCAGCACCGATGCACTCGTACTGGGCGGAGGCGTAGCGGGCCTGTCGGCGGCGCTGCGGCTGGCTGACGCAGGCCGAACGGTGCGCCTCATCGAGGCATCGGACCGTCTGGGGGGTGTCGTCCGAACCGTGCGCGCCGACGGTTTTACCGCCGATGTGGGGCCGGACGCGTTTCTCGTGCGCAAGCCTGCGGCGCTAGACCTGTGCGAACGGCTGGGTGTAGCGACGGCATCGGCCCAGACGGGCGCGCTTGTCCAGCGCCGAGGGCGTCTCTATCCTCTGCCCGACGGCCTGACTGGGCTGGTACCGGGACACCTGCTTCCACTGCTGACGACGCCCGCTCTTGGTCCGGCTGCCAAGCTACGCGCCGCCCTCGAACCGCTGGTCCGGGTACGGCGCGGTCATGGCGACGAAAGCCTGGAGGCTTTCGCCGTCCGGCGGTTCGGACGTGGCGCCTACGAAGGACTGATCGAACCCCTGCTCGGCGGCCTCTACGGCGCCGACGACGGACCGATCTCGCTGCAGGCAACGCTGCCGCACCTGCACGAGCACGAGCAGCGCGGACGGTTGCTACGGCTTGGCCGGCCGCGTACGCCCGTCGACGGCAAAGCACCGTCGCCGTTTGCACGGCCCATCGGCGGCATGGACGCGCTCACCGGTGCGCTAGCAGATGCCGCCCGCGCGGCCGGAGTGCTCATTCAAACCGAATGCCCTATAGCGCAGGTCGAGCGTCGCACGGAACAGTACGTCGCTCTCGACGAGCGGGGAGGGGGCGTCGGCGCGGCGCGCGCGCTGGTCGTGGCGCTTCCGGCTCCGGCTGCCGCTGGTGTGCTTTCGGCGCTGGATGAGGCCCTGGCCGCTCCGCTTCGAGGCGTGCCGATGGCCAGCCTGTCGGTCGTCGTGCTGGGCGTGCCCACACAACGCGCGCGCGTGCCTCAGGCATCGGGCTGGCTCGTACCACGCGCCGAGGGCGGCCTGGTGCAAGCCGTGACGACGCTCTCGCGCAAGCACCCGGGAACGGCTCCGGACGGGTATGACCTCTTCCGCGTATTCCTACGCCCTGCTCTCACCATAGACGCTACCGACGACGCCCTCGTGCAGGCGGCACTCGACCACATCGAGCACCATGTTGGACGTGTCGGCACCCCGGTTTTCCGACACGTCCAACACTGGCGGCGCGCGCTTCCGCGCTACACGATGGGCCACCTCGACCGGTTGGCCGACCTCGACGCCGCGCTGGCGCGGCACCCTCACCTCGCCGTAACAGGCTCCTCGCTCCGCGGCGTCGGCCTGCCCGACGTGATCGCTCGCGCCGCGCAGGCCGCTGACACCCTTTTCAACGACCCGATATGACCCACTCGACCGACCAATCCCTCGCCCTGTTCACCGACGCTCAGACGTTGATGCCTGGGGGCGTCTCGTCGCCCGTGCGGGCGTTCAAATCCGTGGGCGGCGTGCCGCGCTTCATCGAGCGGGGAGAGGGGGCTCATCTGATCGACGTAGACGGCAACCGCTACATCGACTACGTGATGTCGTTCGGACCGCTGCTGCTCGGGCATGCTCCCGCGGCCGTGACCCGTGCCATCGCCGACCAGGCCGCTCGCGGAACGAGCTTTGGTGCACCTTCTCCGCTGGAAGTCGATCTGGCCCGAACGATTCAGAGGATTTACCCGTCGATGGAGCGGCTCCGGTTCGTCAACTCGGGTACCGAGGGCGCGATGAGCGCGGTACGAGCGGCGAGGGCTTTTACGGGGCGCGACAAGGTGGTCAAGTTCGAGGGGCACTACCACGGCCACGCCGACCTCCTACTCGCCAAAGCGGGCAGTGGCGTCGTCACGTTGGGCTTGCCCGATTCGCCCGGCATCCCCAGCGCCGTCACTGCCGACACGCTCGTCCTCCCGTTCAACGACGAGCGCGCCCTTCGCGACCTGTTCGCGCGCGAAGGCGAGGCCATAGCTGCCGTCCTGGTTGAGCCGATTGCGGGTAACATGGGACTGGTCAGGCCGAACGAGGGATTCCTGGAGATGCTGCGCGAGATAACGACCGAGTATGGTGCGCTGCTGGTGTTCGACGAGGTGATGGTCGGCTTCCGTGTGCATCCTGGTGGTACCCAGGCGCTCTATGGCGTCACACCCGACGTGACGATTCTGGGCAAGGTGATCGGTGGGGGACTCCCGGTCGGCGCCTACGGGGGGCGGGCCGACCTGATGAAGATGATGGCTCCCGAGGGACCCGTCTACCAGGCGGGCACCCTTTCGGGCAACCCGCTGGCGATGGCCGCGGGG
>CAXBBB010000524.1:0-2694 GCA_963973615.1 uncultured Rhodothermales bacterium
ACGACCGACGACAGGTTGACGACCGATCCACCGCGCTGCTTCATCATCGGTCGATAGGCCGCCTTGCAAAACGCGAACACGCTCTTCAAGTTGGTCCCGATGACCGCGTCCCAATCGTCTTCGGACATCCGGATCATCAGCCCATCGCGCGTGACGCCTGCATTGTTGACGAGCACATCGAGGCTGCCCCACTCTTTGACGACGGCATCGACCACCTCGGCCGCGTGCGCTACGTCGGCCGCATCGCCTTGAAAGACCAGCACCTCGGTACCACCAGCGCGGAGTTCATCGGCGAGCGCGTTGGCCTCTTCCTCCCGGCTGCGAAACGTGAACGCGACCTTGGCCCCCGCCTGAGCAAGTGTCTGAACGATGGCACGCCCAATGCCGCGCGAGCCGCCGGTGACGAGTGCCGTTTTTCCTTCGAGAGAGATCATGAGTCAGAGTATTGAAGCGCCGTTATATATAACGGCGGTACAGAGAGTTATAGATAAATCGTAGCGTCGCAGCACGCTGCGACGGAGGCAACCGATCAGTCGGCTAGAAACGCCGTTAGTTCTTCCGCCGTGCCCAGTGTGAGCGTTTCCGTCGTGCGCCCCAATGTGCGCTTGGCCAAGCCCGCCAGCACGTTTCCGCTTCCAACTTCGACAAAGCGCGACAGGCCCGCCGTCTGCATCGCCGACAGGGTCTGCGCCCAGCGAACCGGTGCCGTCAGTTGGTCGAGCAGGCGCGCGCGGATCTCGTCGGGATCGACGGTCGGCGGTGATGTTGAGGTAGACGGGACAGATCGGCGATTCGATGGCAACGCCAGCCAGGGCGCTGGCAAGTCCCGCGCGGGCGGCTTCCATCAGCGGCGAGTGAAATGCGCCTCCGACGGCCAGCCCAACGGCTTTTCGCGCACCAAACTCCGCTGCCTGAGCGATTGCCCGAGCGACAGCGTCTTCGTGGCCCGAGATGACTACCTGTCCGGGCGAGTTGTAATTGGCCGGAACGACGACACTGATCGGTGTCGACACCGCTGCGCACAACGCCTCGACCTGTCCGTCTTCAGCCCCCAGGAGTGCCGCCATCGTCCCCGGCTGCGCACTTCCTGCCGCCGCCATCTGCTCGCCCCGCAGTCGAACCAACCGCAGTCCGTCGGCGAACGAAATCGCTCCAGCCGCTGCCAGCGCGCTGTACTCGCCCAGACTGTGCCCCGCCACTGCCGACGGAGTCAACTTGGGCGCGGCGACGGCCCACGCCGCCATGCTGTGCACGTAGAGCGCGGGTTGCGTGACTTCGGTAGCACGCAGCTTCTCGGCCGCATCGTTCGACCCTGAAACGTCGAACATCAACTTGGTCAGTTCGAAACCCAGAACCTCATCGGCCTGCTCTAACCGAGCACGGGCCTCGGGAAAGGTGTCAAACAAATCGAGCGCCATACCCGGCTTCTGCGCGCCCTGTCCAGGAAAAAGAAGTGCCGTCATACGAGTAGCTATAGTAGTTGTAAGGGCGATTCACGAATCGCCCCGAGTCCAAGGAAAATCGCCGCTCTACAATCCCGACATCTGATCCAGCGGCGTCCGCTCGTCCGGTCCATGCTCCATCGCCGAGCCATCATAGCTCCACTTGACGTAGCTTGCGCCCCACGTAAACCCGCCGCCAAACGCCGCGAGCACCAAATTATCGCCCGGGCGGAGATCGCGTTCCCACTCGGCGAGGCATAGCGGAATCGTTGCCGCCGTCGTGTTTCCGAAGCGGTCGATGTTGAGCATCACCTTGTCCATGCCGATGTCCATGCGGCTCGCCGTCGCAGAGATGATGCGCAGGTTTGCTTGGTGAGGCACCAAGAAGCGGACATCTTTGCCCGAAAGACTATTGCGCTCCATCACGTCAGCAGCTGCTTCGGCCATGCCAACTACGGCGCGCTTGAAGACGGGGCGTCCGTCCTGTTGCAGGTAGTTTTGATTCAGGCCGACCGTATCGGGGCGCGTCGGGCGCAAGCTTCCGCCGCCGGGAATCGAGAGCAGATCGCCGCCGGATCCGTCGCTGTGCTCGACCGAGTCCATGATGCCCGTCTCATCGGTCGACGGCTCGAGAAGGACGGCACCGGCGCCGTCTCCGAACAGGATGCACGTATTACGGTCCGAGTAGTCGATAATGCTCGACATCATGTCGGCGCCAATCACGAGCACGCGTTTGTGCTTGCCGCTCTCGATAAACTGCGCGCCCGTTGACAGCGCAAACAAGAAGCCCGAGCACGCCGCGACCAGATCGAAGCCCCATGCGTCGCTCTCCAGGTTCTGCTGCACCAGCGACGCCGTCGCCGGGCAATGCATATCAGGCGTCGTCGTGCCGACGATGATCAAGTCGATGTCGGCGCCCGTCAACCCCCGCTTATTGAGCAGCACCTTGGCCGCTTCCGTCGCCATATACGCCGTCGCCTTCCCCTCGCCTTTGAGGATGCGGCGCTCCGAGATGCCCGTTCGCGAGCGAATCCACTCGTCGTTCGTGTCGACCATCGTTTCGAGGTCGGCGTTTGTGAGACGGTCGGGCGGAAGGTAGTGACCGACGGCGGTGATCGCGGCGCGGGGCATAAGCGGCGGTATAGGCGAGTGGGAGACGAAAGGTACGGCACCCACGCCCACGTGACCCGCGCTGTCCGACCAACCGGCCGCGCGTTCTACTCGAACTGTGCGAACGACTCCGCGACGGCCT
>CAXBBB010000525.1:0-2692 GCA_963973615.1 uncultured Rhodothermales bacterium
TCGAGAGGTGACGCCCCGTGTGCTGCATGGCCTCGCGGACCTTCTCGACGTCGATTTCGAGTTCGTCGGCGAGTTCTTGGATCGTGGCCGTGCGTTCGTGACGCTGCGACAGCTTGCTGCCGATCTTGCGGATTTTGCTGATCGTGCCGATGCGGTTGAGCGGCAAACGAACGACGCGGCTCTGCTCGGCGAGCGCTTGCAGAATGGCCTGGCGAATCCACCAGACGGCGTACGAGATAAACTTGAAGCCACGCGTCTCGTCGAAGCGCTGAGCGGCTTTGATCAGGCCGTAGTTACCTTCGTTGATCAGGTCGGCAAGCGTCAGGCCCTGTCCCTGATACTTCTTGGCGACCGAGACGACGAAGCGCAAGTTGGCGCGCGTGAGTTTGTGGAGTGCTTCCTGGTCGCCTTGCTTGATGCGCTGTGCAAGGTCGACCTCCTCGGCCGGTTTGAGAAGCGCAATCTGACCGATCTCTTGGAGATACTGATCGAGCATTCGCTGCTGGCGGGGGACGTACATTCGCTACGGTAGATATGGTGTGACGGTGCGCGGAAGGATCGGCACGCGGACGTGAGGCGGCTTGGGAGAGTGACTCTGCCACGCATGGAATAACGAGGCGGTTCCACTATCTGTTGCGTGTAAACCGCCCCAACCGTCGTATTATTGGAGGCTTGCGCCTTGTCAATCCCCTCGACGGAAGCTCTGTGGGACAAATGGGGTTCACGTGCGTCGGCGCGCTTGTACCGCGTGACACCCGTACGCTCTGAGGTGAGTTCACCCGAACGCGAGGACAAGCAAAAAGGCTTCCCCGCTCCGCCGCAGCGGTTTGAAGAAGCCTATAAAGGTGTGCAGTCCGCGCTGCTTCAGCGCCCGTTCATCAGGTCGTCGGCCTGTTCGTGGCTCAGCACTTTCCACGAAGGCGTTGACAGACTGCCGGACTTGGTGCGCCGAAAGCGGGCTTGCAGCACGATCTCTTTGCCTCCCTCGGCACCTCTGTATGCTGTGGCGCCCCAGCGAACGATCCACGTCACGCCAGCAGGATCCAGGTCGTGCATGCGTCCGACCTGCTCGGCGACGTAGCGCAGATCGTCGACGACCGACGGCCCCTCGTTGTCGGCGCGCTCGGTCAGGACGGCGACGTGCGGACGGTCTTCGTCGTCGGCCAGGTCGCGGTGAATCGCCAGGTCGCACGTAGCGGTTCGTCCGTATTCCTGCCACGTGAACAGATCGTCTTCAAACGTCGACTGGGCGAGTTGGGCCGAAGCCGGAGCGAGCAGAAACAACAGCGAGACGATCAGAATGAGTGCAAGGACGAGGCGCATGGCAGGAGCCGGTTGGTGTGTGGAGCGAACGTAGAGCTAGACTCACCAGAGCGGCGAGCGTAACCTCGACCGCCATAAAAACTTCGCAGACGTGTCCGCTGGCTTGACGAATCCGCAATGCGCGGTGGGTGCACACGGCGGTCGAGGGTCCTAGATTGCACCTTTCTCCCTTACGTCCGATGCCCGTGCGCGCTCTCTTCGCTCTGCTCCTCCTCGCCCTCGCTTCGCCGCTACACGCTCAGCCCGACACGTCGCAGCCGCGCAACGTCGTCCTGATCATCACCGACGGCATGGGACCGGCCAGCCTGACGATGGCGCGCGATTACGTATTCCATACTCAGGGTCGCAATACTCTCTTTACGGACGACTACTTCGTCGGCAGCATCGCGACGGCGGCGACCAACAGCCGTGTGACGGACTCGGCATCGAGCGCGACGGCCTACTCGACAGGGCACCGCACGTACAACGGCGCCATCGGAGTCGACACGATGCGGCGTCCGCTGGGAACGATCGTCGAAGCAGCCCAGGCGCGCGGCATGAAGACCGGCTTGGTCGCTACGACGCGGATCACGCACGCGACGCCTGCTGCATTCTCGGCCCACGTGCCTAATCGAGCGATGGAAAACGAAATCGCCGATCAGCAAGTCGCGCTAGGCGTCGACGTACTCATCGGCGGAGGGCGTCGCCACTTCGAAGCCGCGACGGTCGAAGGCAGCCGCCGGACGGACGGGCGCGACCTACTCGCCGAAATGCGTGCAGCAGGCTACACGCTGGTCACGTCGCGCGCCGAGCTGGCCGCTCAGACGACTACGCCGATGGCGGCGCTGCTCGCGATGGACCAACTCAACTACGAACTCGACCGTCCCATCAGCGAACCTTCGCTCGCCGAGATGACGGCGGCAGCGCTGCGCTTGCTTTCCAACGACAGCCCCAACGGCTTTTTCCTGATGGTCGAGGCGAGCCGGATCGACCACGCCGGTCACGAGAACGATCCCGCCGGTCACGTCCATGACATTCTGGCCTTTGAAACCGCGTTCGAGGAAGCCATCCGCTTCGCCAAGGCCGACGGCAACACCCTCGTTCTCTCGACGGCCGATCACGAAACCGGCGGCTTGTCGATCGGACGCGACGGCGTCTACGCGTGGCAGCCCGAAGTGCTCGTGCCCGTCACGGCCTCGGTCGACGCGATGGCCGAGATGCTGGTCCAAGGCATGACGCCCACTGCTATCCTCGCCGAGCACGCCGGAATCGACAGCCTGACAGCCGACGAAATCGGCAAACTCAACGTCGCCGCCTCGGATGCCAACCCGCGCGCCCTCCGCACGGCTATGATGCACCTGATCAGCGACCGCGCTGGCATCGGCTGGAC
>CAXBBB010000526.1:0-2688 GCA_963973615.1 uncultured Rhodothermales bacterium
ATCCCTGCACATCTCCGAGAATGCATCGCTGACGAACGTGGACGGCCTCTCGTCGCTGACGAACACGGGGTGACATGTGTACGTCGCCGACAACGCATCGCTCACGAACGTGGATGGTTTCTCGTCGCTCACAAGCGTGGGGGAAGTCTCGTCGAGAATGGGCGAATGGGGACACCTGTTTATTGGCAGGAACGCATCGTTGATGAACGTGGACGGTCTTTCGTCGCTGACGAGCGTGGGGGAATCCCTGCACATCTCCGAGAATGCATCGCTGACGAACGTGGACGGCCTCTCGTCGGTGACGAGTTTGGGGGACGATCTGTACTTCACTGACAACCCTGCTTTGGCCCGTTGTGCTGTGGGAATCGGACCCATTTTAGCACGAAACGAGGACGACGCGTCGGCTATCGGAGGAAGGATCACGATCAGAGACAACGCAGCTGCCGGAGACTGCACCAGCGCTGCCAGCGTACTCCAAGCCTTCGGTGTGCTCACAAGCGCCGACGAGCACACACTGCTAGCCGCCGTGCCGCTCTCGGCCGCGCCCAACCCCGCTCGTTCCTCGGCGCGGCTCTCGTTCGCGCTCGATCAACCGGCGGACGTGACGGTGACGCTCTACGACCTGCTGGGCCGCCAGGTCGCTGTGTTGGCCGACGAGCGGATGCAAGGCAGCATAGAGGTGCCGCTCGATGTCTCACAGTTTCCGTCGGGCGTGTACGTGGCGCGGTTGGTGGCGGGAGAACGTGTCGAGACGGTGCGGCTCTCGGTCGTGCGCTGAACGCGTTGGCCAGAATAGGTACGTGAGTCTACTTCTCGCCGATCCAGCCGAGCGAATACAAGTCCCGGCGACGGTCCAGCCGGTTGCGGACTGAGCCTTCGTGTTGCAGGCGATGCAGCTTCTTGAAGTCCAGGTCGACGATGACGGTCATTTCGGTGTTGGGCGTCGTCTCGGCGAGGATGGCGTCGTGGGGGAACGCGAAGTCCGATGGCGAGAACACGGCGGATTGGGCGTACTGAATGTCGGCGCCGTCGACCTTGGGCAAGTTGCCGACGCTTCCGGCGATGGCGACGTAGCACTCGTTCTCGACGGCTCGGGCGTGGGCGCACAGGCGGACGCGCAGGTAGCCGTTCTTGGTGTCGGTCCAGAAGGGGACGAATAGGATCTGCATGCCCTCATCGGCCTGAATCCGGGCGAGTTCGGGAAACTCGACGTCGTAGCAGATCAGCACGCCGATCTTGCCGAAGTCGGTCTCGAACACGTGGAGTTTGTCGCCGCCTTCCATCGACCACGCCCGCGCTTCGTGGGGCGTCGGGTGGATTTTGTACTGCACGTCGAGCGTTCCGTCGCGGCGGCACAGGTAGGCGGCGTTGCGGATCTTGCCGTTGACCAAAACCGGCATCGACCCGGCGACGATGTTGATGTTGTACGAGACGGCCATCTTGCTGATCGCCTCGATGATCGTGGGGCTGTGCGTGGCGAGCGTGCGGACCGAGTCGACGGGACTCTGGCCTTCGACCATCCCCATCAGCGGCGCGTTGAAAAACTCGGGGAAGAGGGCCGCGTCGCACTGATAATCCGACAGCGCATCGACGAAAAACTCGACCTGCTGCAGAAAGTCGTCGACCGATCCCATCCGCCGCATCTGCCACTGCACGCAGCCGACGCGCGCCGTCGTTCGCAGACGGCCGATCAGCGGGGCGCGCTCGGGGTCGTAGTAGAGGTTGGGCCATTCGAGCAGCGTCGCGAAGCCATGCGATGCTTTGTCTTCGGGCAGGTAGTCCTTGATGACGCGCTTGACCTCGAAGTCGTTCGAGAGCTGGAATGTCAGGATCGGGTCGTAGACCTCTTTCCGCTTGACGCGCTCGATGTACTCTTGCGGCAGCATCTCGGCTGCGTGCTCGGCGTATCCCGGAATCCGCCCACCGGCGATGATGCTCTTCAGGTTGAGGTTGCGGCACAACTCCTTGCGCGCCTCGTAGAGCCGACGCCCGAGTCGCATCCCGCGATAGTCGGGCGATACGAACACGTCGACGCCATAGAGCACGTCGCCGCCCGGGTCGTGCGTCGTCAGCGTGGCATTGCCCGTGATCTCCTTGTAGGTGTGTTGATCGCCGAATGCGTCGTAGTCGACGACCAGCGAGAACGCTGCGGCCACGATTTTGCCGTGGTCCTCAATGCCAATCTGCCCGTCGCCGAACGCGGTCAGCTGGGCTCGGAACTTGGATTCGACCCACCCGCCTCCAAACTCCGAGTAGACGCGGTCCATGATCGCCTTTACGTCGGGGTAATCGTCTGGCGTGAGGTGGCGGAGGACGAGTTTGTGTTCGGGGTCGGAGGTCGGGAGCGTGGTGTTCACGGCAGGATGTTGCGGTCGTTGAAAAAGGAGGGTACGCGTTGGGGAGCGTGTGATATCCATCCGGACGGATTGTTCGTCGGGCGTGTGCTCCCTTGGAGGCAGAGTAGCTGAGCAGGAGCGTGTCGCGTTAGTGCCTCGCGATTGCACAGCCGAGGAGAGGCTCATCTCGTGCGCAAGCCCGACCTTCGATCTCGCTACTCGGGCAGACGAAGCACGATGCGTGCGGTGTCGCCCATGCCAACGCCGATAGTAGCGCCTGCTGTGGGGAATAGGCCGTCGACGGCTTGGTCCCGCTCGGTTCCGGGCGGGACGGCTTCGATGGAGTAGGTGC
>CAXBBB010000527.1:0-2686 GCA_963973615.1 uncultured Rhodothermales bacterium
GGTGACTAGTGCCCTTCGCGCGCGATACCGTCACCGCGTTGGTAGCCGTAGTACGTCGACACCGTTCCAATGCGCTTGATATCGCGGAAAGGCATCCAAACGGACGTGTAGAAGCGCGATGTGTAGGGCAGACGGTCGCCGTTGGACATGGGGCGGACGTGCAGGAAGAACGAGCTTTCTTCGCGATAGAGCAGAGCTAGGTCGATACGGTCGAGTGCGACGGCGATCAACTCTTTGGTCTGTGTGTCAATCATGTAGCGGACGCGGCGGACGTTGTATCCATCGCCCTCGGAGGCGCGTGCTTCGACTTCGTACACGTGGGCCTGACGATCCCACATCAGCGTGTCACGTCGCGTTTCGT
Organism: uncultured Rhodothermales bacterium; assembly: GCA_963973615.1. GTDB lineage: Bacteria > Bacteroidota > Rhodothermia > Rhodothermales > BA12 > CAXBBB01. The sequence continues at coordinate 362 of CAXBBB010000527.1, forward strand.
ACGAGTACGCGTGGAGGTGTCGGTCTTGCAGGTAGATGGGGTCGTCGGGAAGTACATAGTCCGACAGGTCTACCGGGTCGAGTTCGGAGACCGTGTTCGAGACAAAGCCGGAGAACAGGCCGAAGTCGAACGTCCCGACGGAATCAGCAGCCGTGATGACAGGTTCAGAACCGGGCTGAGCTTGGAATGTGTACTCGGCAAACGCGGACAACAGGCCGTCCTCGGCAAACTGTTCTGTCCGGCGATACCGCGAGTAGGAATAGGCCCGCTGCTTCTCGAACGCCTGCCGGAAAGACGTTATATCGACATCACGGAGAGCCTGGGCGATAGGCGGCACCTCTACGGCTTGGGGCGAGGGACGTGCTCCGTAGGTGGCGACGGCCAGCGTGCCTACCGGTGGCCCGTCGGATGCCGCTCCGCCACACGCTGAGAGAGCGAGGACCAGGCTGAGACCGAGAACGAGACGAGAGGGCATACAGACAGGATACAACGTAGCATTCGTCTTCGTGCATAAAACGTTCCAAGACGCAGCAATACCACGGAGAGCGGGAAAGAGCGGCTTTTGCACACGCTTCACGGCGGTGGTGGTCAAGAGTGACGTACCCTAGGTGCGTCCTGTAGGGGTGCCGCGTATGCGGCTGAGATCATACCCTTTGTACCTGATCCGGTTCGTACCGGCGTAGGAAATCAGACAGCGACACGTCTCAGGGCGTGCGCATCCCGGCAGGCAGCTCCCACCTAATTTCTGCCCCGCGATGTTGCGTTTTCTCGCCCTCCTGCTCCTCACCTGTCCTGCAGCCGCCCAGACCCTGACGGGAACCGTCACCGACGGCTCTTCTCCGCTACCTGGCGCTTCGGTTGTTCTCCTCCAAAACGGACGGGTCGCCGTCGGAACGGCGGCGGATGCCGACGGCGTCTATCGGATAGACACGCGTGCGGGAGGCACGTACCGGCTGACTGCGTCGTTCGTCGGCTTCGGCACGTTTGAGACTGAGGTAGAGCTTATCGCAGGACAAGCGCAAACCCTCGACATCGCACTCGATCCGCGTGCGCTTCCAAGCGATGAAGTCGTCGTAGCTGCGGGGCGTCCCGTTGAGTTGGCGCCCGTCACAGTCAGCAATTTGACAGCGGCTGAGTTGGAGGCGCTCCCTCAGTCGGCGGATCTCCCGGTTTTGCTGGCGACGCAACCGGGCGTCACGTTTTCGAGCGAGGGCGGATCGGGGATCGGCTACACGAGCCTGCGTTTGCGCGGATTTGACCAGCGCCGCGTAGCCGTTTCTATCAATGGCGTGCCCCAAAACGACCCCGAAGACCTGGGCGTGTTCTGGCTCAACTTCTATGACCTGCGCGGCTCAGTAACGGACGTGCAGGTGCAGCGTGGCGCAGCGTCTGCGGCGTATGGGCAGAGTGCGATCGCCGGAGCCGTCAACGTCGCCGTCGATCCGTTTCGGCCTCAGCCTTATGCATTCGCCGAAGTCGGATATGGAACGTTCGATACGCGCAAGGCGACGTTCGAAGCCAACACGGGACTGCTCACGACAGACGCGTGGGGCGGGCGCTGGGCGGGTTACCTGCGCGTGAGTCGCACGCAGACCGACGGCTATCGGCGCGGCGCGTGGGTCGAAGCCGACCGCATCTTTGGAGGCGTCACCCGCTACGGAGAGCGCTCCCGCGTGACGCTGCTGGCATTCGGCGGACCTCAGCGTGACGGACTCGCCTATGTCGGCATTCCCAAAGCTGCCAACGACGGCCCCGTTGACGATGGATACGGGGGGATGACCGACCGGAGGAGCAACTACTCCGAAGCGTTCGGCGAAGAAGAGCGCTTCAACCAGCCCCAGGTTTACCTCCACCACGACCTGACGCTCGCCGACGATCTCGACCTCAACCAGACGCTGTTCTGGGTGAAAGGAAGCGGCTACTTCGACTTCGACGCCACCTTCCGCTCAGCCGATTACCTGCGCCTGCCCAGCGGATTCGTCCCCGACAGTTTGCGCGGTGCCGATTTGTTCACGTCGGCGCCCGGCACCTCGGTCTTCTTTCGCGCAACGGTTGATCAGAATCAGGTTGGCTGGATGCCGCGCCTGACGCGTGGGATGGACTGGGGAAGCGTTACCGTCGGCGGCGAAGCCCGTCTGCATCGGTCGCTGCGCTGGGGGCGGATTCAGGAAGCGGTCGGCATTCCCGATCGACTCGTCGGAAGCGACAACGACGTGCGTGTGTACAGCTTTAGGGGCGAGAAAGCGGTTGCGAGCGGATTTGCTTCGGCATTGGCTCGTCCGTCCGATCTGCTCGCCGTCCAGTATGAGACGCGGCTGACGTGGC
>CAXBBB010000528.1:0-2673 GCA_963973615.1 uncultured Rhodothermales bacterium
CGTCGAGCCGACGCTGGGCGGTATGCAAGCCGACGGCTCGCCGTATCGCGGCATCCTGTTCGTCGGCCTGATGCTGACGCCGGACGGCCCGCGCGTCGTCGAGTACAACTGCCGACTGGGGGATCCCGAAACGCAAGCCGTCCTGCCCCTCGTCGATTGCGACTGGACTGGAGTGTTCGGTGCGATGGCACGGCACGACCTGTCCGGCATCCGTCTGACCGTCGCGCAGCAGCACGCGGCGACGGTCGTCCTCGCATCCGAAGGCTATCCCGGCAGCTATCCGAAGGGCCGCGTGATTTCAGGCATTGAGGAGGCCGAGGCAACGGGCGCTCTCGTCTTCCACGCCGGAACGCAGCAGGCTGATTCAGGCGACATACTCACGTCGGGCGGGCGCGTACTGTCGATCACAGGCCGGGGCGATTCGCTCCGTGCGGCCGTCGACCAGGCCTACGCGGGCGCCGATGCCATCCACTTCGAGGGCAAGACGCTGCGCCGCGACATTGCCCACCGCGCGCTGTGAGACGGCTGCTGCCGCTCGTCCTCCTGCTTGCGGTGGCTGCATGCTCAGTTCCTCGGCCCCAGACCGACGCGCTGCCGCTACCGTTCGAACCGATCGTCGCTGGACTCTTCGAAGACGCCCGCGCGCTGGCGACGGACGGTCGAGGCAGACTCTACGTCGCCGATGCTCAGGCGCGACACATCGCCGTGCTGGCAACGACGGGCGCGCTGATCCAGACGATCAGCGGCTCGGGCGACCCCCCGCTTTCGGCTCCGGTCGATGTCATAGCGTTCGGCGGACTTACGATCTCGGTCGCCGATGCCGGTCTCGAAGCCGTCGCTCGGTTCGGGGTGGATGGACGTGCGCTCGGTCTCCTCCGTCCCGACGGACGCAACCAGGCGACAGGAATCGACGAAACGCGTCCTCTCGAAGCCCGCGACCGCTTCGTCCCTACCGCCCTGGCCGCGGCACCCGATGGCACGCTCTACGTCGCTTCGGAAGAAGGCGCCATCGTCCAGATCACACCCGACTTTCGCCAAACCGTTCTGCGCCGCTCCGATACCGCCGATGCTGTGATCGGCGTTACGGCGCTGGCCGCTACCGACGACGCCGTCTTCGCCATCCAGTCCGGCCGATTGATTCGCTTCGACCGGCTGATGGTACGCGGCCAAGTAGATGCCGACGTCTCCGATGCGCAAGCACTTGCGACCTCTGGAGATCGCCTGCTCGTCGTCACGCGAACGCGGGCGATCGTCTCGACGTCCGACGAAACCGCGGTCGAGGTGATCTTTCCCGCAGCCGTAGACGTGCGCGGCGCAGTTCTGGTCGACCGCTCGCTGATCGTGCTGACGCGGACCGGCCTGTGGCGTCTTGCGCTGTAGAAGCCGCGTGTGGGCACGACGCGCCCTCGTTCGGCGTTTCCCGATCATGCCAACGGTTCGCCTGCTCCTGCTCTGCCTTATCGCCTGTGTTGCGGGTGAGTCGCACGCGCAGACACACCGCGACACGCTCGACATCGGCGGCATCCAGCCCTACCGCCTGCGCCCGTTCGTGATGGCGCACACGTTCCGCCTCCTTGCCGACACGTCGGTCGTAGACACGTCGCGCTTCACGCTCGACGCGGCACCCGGCCTGCTCCGCGTCAACCTCGTCGGCGATCCCCCGCGCGTCCTCGTCGCCGAATACAACACGTGGCCGTTCGACCTGCAACTCGTCTACCGCAACGGGCGCGTCATGCGAGAGGACATCACCGACACGTCGGATGTGATTACGCTGCTCGAAGAACCCCGAAGCGAGCGGCCATCCGACATCTTCGGCAACGCGCGGCTGCAACGCTCCGGCTCCATCTCGCGCGGCGTCACGGCAGGATCGAACAGGGACGCGACGATTGAGTCGGCGCTGCGCTTGCAACTCGAAGGCGAGGTCATCGAGGGCGTGACGGTGCGAGCCGCGCTGACGGACGAGAACACGCCGATCCTGCCCGAAGGCACGACCCAGCGGCTGAGCGAGTTCGACCGCGTGTTCGTCGAGATCGAAGCGGCTCCGGGCGTCGCCAGACTAGGCGACGTAGATGTGGCGTTCGACGCAGGCACGTTCGGCAGGCTCAACCGCAAGGTTCAGGGGGGCTTCGTACAGGCGGGCGTGCCGGGACGCGGGCTGTGGCGCGGAGCGACCGTTTCCGCTGTCGGGGCGAGGCCGCGTGGCGCGTTTCGCGTTCAAGAGATTCAGGCCCTCGACGGCGTTCAGGGGCCCTACCGGTTGGAGGGCGCACGCGGCGAGCCGTTCATCCTCGTCGTTCCCGGATCGGAAGTCGTCTTCCTCGACGGCGTCCGGCTGACGCGCGACCGCAGCGCCGACTATACCATCGACTATGCGACCGGCGAAGTCACGTTTACGCCGCGCCGCCTGCTCACACGCGACCAGCGCATCGTCGTCGAGTTTCAGTACGTACTGCAGCAGTTCAGCCGGTCGATTGCGGGCGTCCAGTTCGAGTCCTCGGTCGGGCGCGACGACGAACGCGCGGCGGTCCATGCGACGTTCATTCGCGAGGCCGATCAGCCGTCGTTCGAGGTCGATCAAAGCCTGACGGCGGCGGACAGTCTAGCGCTCGTTCAGGCGGGAGACGGGCAAGCGTTCCGCAGCGGAGCCGAGCGCGTCCGGTTCGACCCAGAGGC
>CAXBBB010000529.1:0-2665 GCA_963973615.1 uncultured Rhodothermales bacterium
TCTGACCCATCTCGCAACCGAGGGCATCTCCATGTCCGAGTGGCACGCCAGCCTACCGACGTATCACATGGGCAAGCACAAGCTCGACGCTCGCAGCTTCGACGTAGACGCCGCCCTCGCCAAGATCGCCGCAACGTATGAGGCCGACGCTGACGCACAGGTCTCGACCGTCGATGGAGTAAAGATCGACCTCCCGACTGGCTGGGTGCACCTGCGTAAGTCCAACACCGAACCCATCGTCCGCGTCTATACCGAAGCCCCGTCGCCTGAAGCCGCAGATGCTCTGGCCGAACGGTTCAAGGCGGAATTGGTGGGCTAACACCAATGGTTTGGCCTCGGCTGGCAGACGGGGCGGCTCTCCTCATGCTCCATCTGCCAGCATGCGAGCCAGCGCGTTGGCGGGTAGCCACTGCCAGTCGGGGCGGTGATTGCGTTCGTATCCCAACTCGTAGAGGGCCTTTTCGAGCAGATAGAGGCGAAGCAGAGGGCGTTGATAGGCAGGGCTAGGCAACAGGTCGTCGACTCCCGGTACGCTGTGATAGGCGTCCCCGAACGCTCGTTGGATTGTTAACGAGAGCAGGTTGCCCCATTGAGCAACTTCCTGATCGTTGGAAATATCCTGGCGGGCCATCTGGACGGCGTAGTCGAGCGATCGCATCATGCCCGCTACGTCGCGGAGCGGGCTGTCTTTAGCCCTCCGCTCATCCAGCGAGCGAGCCGGTTCGCCTTCGAAATCGAGCACGTATACCTCGCCATCGCCTACGAGGGTCTGGCCGAGGTGATAATCGCCGTGAATGCGGATGCGGCGCCCTTCATCGATGGACTCCATCTCGTCCAGGCTGGCGAGGACCCGATCCAAGGCGTCGCCATTGAGCCCGTTCACGTCGGTCAGGATCTCTCGGGCGTCCTGGAGTACACGGCGGACCCGGGCAGCGAGTGCCGTAGCGTGCTCGGGCGTGAAGTCGGCGGGCGTGAGAGCGTCGGCGTCGGACTGGGCAAGTGCGCGGTGCATCTCGGCGGTTCGGACGCCGAGGAGTCGCGCGAGACGGACGAGTTCGGGGGCCAACTCTTCGATCAGTATATCGGCAGCTTCGTGAGTCAGTTCTTCGTCGTGGGGGAGTGTCCGACCTTCGGCGCGACCAAAGAACGTTTCGGCCAGATCTAGAGCATAGGTCCAGCCGTCCCCATCGGCGTCGAGGGCTTGCTGAGCGAGGGCAAGGACGGTCTGCGTTTCGGGACGCTCGAACGTGAGCGTACCTCGGAGTTCGGGCGCAAACGCAAAGCTCGTCTGGGAGAGGTGGCCGAGGAGTTCGGCTTCTGGGTTGTGACCCTCTTCGAGTCTACGAAATAGCTTGACGAACAGGCTCCCACCCACGATGGCCGAGGAGTTGCTCTGCTCGCTGCGCAGTACCCGCACCTCGCCTAAGTCGAGCGTGAGCTTGTCCATCCGGGGCACGTAGAGGCCCTGGAGCGAGCGACCTTTACTGCCTTTCTGCCACCACCGCACAAACGCAGACCAGAACCGCTCGTCCGTCGATCCGTCAATCAACAGCCGTTTACCATCTGGTCCATCGACATAGCAGATCGCAGCCGACCCGTAGGTGGCGAGGAAATCGTCGGCTTCGGATTGCGGAAGGGCGAGGAGAGGAATCTGATAGCGCGTCGCGTAGCCGTCTACGGTGGCCTCGATCTCGCTGAGGTAGACGGGGAGGCCGCCTTTTTGCAGCCGGACGGCGTCGAGCAGTTTGACCGCTGGCGTGCCTGCACTCTTGGCGCCGTACCAGCGCTGGCGAAGTAGGAAGTCAGGAAGCAGGCGGGCGAAATCGTCCGAGCCAGTCGAGGTCGACATCGTCGGCACGAGGACGTTGTGTAGACCTTCGGAAACGTGCAGCGTCGGCAGGTCGGTAGGGCGCTCTCCGCCTTCGTCCTCGCTGGAATCCGCGTCTGGCTCGGCATCAACGGGGTCGAGGCGGAACCAGAAGAAGCCGTACGGGGCCAGCGTCAGCGCGTAATCTGACTCGCCGATAGCAGGAAAGGCGGTCTGGCCCAGCATCTCGACCGGAACGTGTCCGCTGATGATCTCGGTTGGCAGGACAGCGGATTGGGCGAAGCGCGACAGGTTCGCGACGACCAGCACGCTTTCCCCTTTGTAGGTGCGGACGTAGGAGAAGATCGCGTGGTTGTCGACGTCGACCAGGTCGAACGAGCCGCGCCCGAAGATCTGCCGGTGGCGGTTGCGAGCGGCGAGGAGCGAGCGTGTCCAGTGGAGCAGGCTGTTGGCGTCGCGCTCAGAGTCCTCGACGTTGGTGAACTCATACGAATACGCGCCTCGATTGATGGCGGGCATGAACAGGCGGTGGTGCTCGGCGCGCGAGAATCCGCCGTTCTTGTCGGGCGACCACTGCATCGGCGTGCGAACGCCGTTTCTATCGCCCAGGAACGGGTCGTCGCCCATGCCGATTTCGTCGCCGTAGTAGAGGACCGGCGAGCCTTTCATGGACAGCAGCAGGCCGTTGAGGAGTTCGATGCGTCTGCGGTCGCCGTCGAGTAGCGGAGCTAGTCTGCGACGGATGCCGACGTTGATGCGGAATCGGCTGTCGGCGGCGTACGTGTTGTACATGTAGTCGCGCTCATCGTCGGTCACCATTTCGAGCGTTAGCTCGTC
>CAXBBB010000530.1:0-2660 GCA_963973615.1 uncultured Rhodothermales bacterium
GAACGATCTGGTGCGGTGGCGACGCGAGTTGGTCAATGACTTCGAGGCCCCGGTCTGCGCGCGCTATCCCGAGTTGGGTCATGTCCGCCAAGCACTACTCGATGCCGGAGCAGGCTATGCGGCCATGACCGGCTCTGGCTCCTCGTTCTGGGGTGCGTTCGAGGATCCTGCACAGGCGACGGCCGCAGCACACGCCCTGAGCGCCCAGGGGATGCGCACGTGGCATGGCTTCGCCGAGGCGACGTGACCAATGCCGTCTGCGTGCACCGCGCATACGAGGTGTGACTCGGCCACTCGGCGCGTCGTCTGCCGATTCGTCATCCAAGCACGCGCCGGCACCGGGTTTGCGCTTTGCGGATTGCACGTGGGCTGCATCCTTCCGCCCTAGTCGACGGTACACCGTATCCGGCTCTCGTCCTTCCTCCGTACATCCGCCTGATGGCTCTCAAAGACTACTATTCGATTCTCGGTGTGGCGCCGACGGCTGACGAAGCCGAAATCAAGAAGGCACACCGCAAGCTCGCCCGCGACTTCCATCCTGACCGCAACCCAGACAATCCGTCTGCCGAGGAGCGGTTCAAAGAGGTACAGGAGGCCTACGATACGCTCGGCGACGCCAAGCAGCGCCGCGCCTACGACGCCCGTCGCAGCAATCCGTTTGCCGGAAATAGCGGCCAACCCGGTAGCCCATACGACGACCTCTTTACCGGCTCGGGCAACCGCTACCGTGCCAATCGCGACGGCTCGTACGTTCGCTACGACACCAACGGCGGATCGGGAGGCTTCGACCAATCGCCGTTCGATGATTCCTCTGACCTGTTCAGCAGGTTCTTTGGCGGAGCAGCAGGACCGCGCGGACCGCGCTCGTCGCCGGGGCGCGACGCCGAGACGAGCATCTCCCTCACGTTCGAAGAAGCACTCAACGGCGTCACCAAAGAGTTCACCGTCAACGGCGAACCCATCCGCATCACCGTCCCCGAGGGGGCCGCAAATGGCATGAAGATTCGCGTCAAGAAGCGCGGGCTTGCCGGGACCGACGGCTCACGTGGCGACCTCTACGTCACCTTCAAGGTGTCCGACGACACCCGCTTCCGCCGCGACGGAAACGATCTTTACCTGACCGAAACCGTCAACGCGTTCGAGGCGATGTTGGGCACGAGCCGCACCTTGTCGACCGCTTACGGCGACCGCATCCGCATCACCATTCCGCCGGGAAGCCAGAACGGAGACAAACTGCGCGTGCGCGGAAAAGGCGTCGTTCGCTCCAGCAAGACAGGCGATCTCTACATCGAAATCGCCGTCGAGACACCACGCCTATCGGAGCAGCAGCGCAGCGCACTCCGCAAAGCCGCCGAAGAAGCCGGAATCGCCGGGCCTGCCGCCTAGCTCGTCATCCCCCGCGACCCACTCACCGCGTCTGCTTCCCGAACGTCAGGCTGATAAACGGCGAGGCGAAGGTCTGCTCGGCATCCAGGCGCACGTCGGCTTCGAGCAAGCGGATGCCGTTAGGGAAGTAATCGACCGACACGCCGATGCGCACTCCCTGCGTTCGGGCATCCGTTCCAAAATCGGCCCCGAGCGAGAGTTCACCGCCTAATCCAACGATCAAACGCCCGCGCGGTATGCTTTCGAGTGCCGAAAACGTCCGTTCACCTTCGGGCCGTCCGTCGCACTCCATGTTAGGCGTGATACGATTGTCGCCGTTGCAATCGTCGAAGTAGGGCGAGCGCCACGCCAGCGTCGGCCCCACCGTCGCGCCCACGAACGGGCGGAAGTTCGACGCGATGTCGCGTCGAAATAGGCGGCGCTGCGCACCCAGTTGCATCGGAAGCACGAGCAGGTAACTCAGTTTCTCTGGAATCGTGACGCCGCCCAAGCCGAAGAACTTGCTCTCTCGCTCATCCGTCACGTTGGACAGGTGAAAGACGGCGACGGCCGTCCAGTCCGGTGCAACGCGCCGCCACGCGTAGGCACCCAATCCGAACCCTGACTCCGAGACGCGCACGCGCCCTCCCCACCCGGCCACAAATGTGTCGACCGAATCCGGGGGCAGAGCGACCAGCGCGGGGGGTTGCCAGACGCTGGTCGAGTCCTGCGCGTGGGCGCACAGAGCAAGCAGCATCAAGCCGAGCATTGGGAGCGTTCGTCGAGTCATGCCGAAGAGTACGGACGGACGGCCCGGCCCGCGCAACCGCATCCGAACGGATGGCGTATTCAATAGCCTGCCCACGCCCCGACGCTCCATGCGCTTTCTCGCTATCGCCGTACTCTTCGCCCTCATTGGCTGTACGCCACCCGAATCGGACACGGCAGCGACACAATTCCTGACCGACCCGCTCTTCACGCCGACGCTCGAAACAGCCGCCGATACGTTGGCTTTTCGCGCGGCTTCGTTCGCCGGGCAAGAAGCGTGGGAGCGTACGCCCTACCTCGCCTTCCGATTTGGACGCGCCGAGACCGAAGCCGACTCTGCGTCCAGCCCAGCATCGCGCCGCCACCTGTGGAATCGCACGACAGGCGACTACCGTGTCGACATTCCGCGTCGGGATACGCTCTACACTGTTTTCCTCGATGTGACGCCGCCAACGGGAGCCGAGCGCTCGGGGACGGCTTACCGCGACGGCAAGTTGCTGAGCGGCGAAGAGGCGATGCAGTGGCTC
>CAXBBB010000531.1:0-2659 GCA_963973615.1 uncultured Rhodothermales bacterium
GGCGGACCTGCCAGGTCTCCGGGCTGCTGCGACTCGTCGGCTGCGTTTACCGCTTCGGGCCTTGGTGCCAAGTGCTGCTCCGTCCGCTCGATCAGCGCGCGGGCGGCTGCGAGCACGTGGGCGCCTCGCTCGGGGGCAGGGCGGCCGTCGGCGTACTTGGCGTAATCGGCGACAGCGAACACGTCGGCGAGTAGGTGTGGCGCTTCCATAGGTAGTCGGCCCGATTTGCTTGCGCGCTTGGTGTCGTGCATCACCTCGGCGGACGTGTGCTCGAGCGCCGCCACGCCTGCGCGTTCGTGGAGGTAGCCTCGGATAGCGTCCGAGACGAGTACGTAGAACGGCTTGATCTGCGACGCGTCCGACAGGTCGAACGCCTGGGCTTGGGCCAGCGATGCCAGCGCGCGCTCGTCGGCGGGGACGACGCGGACCGGCTCGGCTTCTACTTCTTCGCCTCGGTTGCGCCGCTTCCACAGCCACCAGAGCAGCAGGCCGGTTGCGATCGCTCCGGCGATGAACGCCAGCCACGCCCACACCGGATAGCCGATGCGCCGGATGTCGCGCGCAGGCAACAGGTCGGCGCTGTCAGGAAGGACGTGCATCATCGGCAAGGCGAACGACTGCGACGCCACGACCGTCGTATCACCGCCGCGTACCAAGCGCACACCGACCGGACCAATCGTCAACGTATCGAGCCCAAACGCCGCTACTCGGTATGCCGCGCTGTCGACTCGAATGGCAGGCGCCAGGGTCGAGTCCAGGCTCAGCCGCTCGATGACTTCGACTTCGCTCCCGGCCCACTGACGTCCGGCTTCGGGCCAGACGACCGTCTCGAAGATCGAATGTGGCACGACCAGAGACAACGTAAACGGCTCGCCGACGCGCACGCTGTCGCGGTCTGCCGTCAGGGAGGCGGTTTGGGCCGACGCAGCAGGCGCGACGAGCAGTATCAAGAGTAGCAGGCGCATCGTCATAGACCCCTCGCACGCGTTCGGCGGCGGAAAAACGACTCGAGCGCGACCACGTGATCCTCGTCCGTCCGTAGCGGCACCACATCGACGCGCGCTTTGGTGAACGCGTCCTGTGCCGCCAGCATCCGCGCCGTCGACCGCTCAGCGAATCGCTCCCGCGCCGCCCGACTGCTCGAATCGACTACGTACGGCATTCCTGTTTCGGCGTCGATGAGCGTCAGCAACCCAACGGACGGCAAGGCTTCTTCTGCCGGGTCGATCAGGTGGAGCGCGACGACATCGTGCTTGCTCGACAGCGCGCGCAGCGCTTGCTGGTATCCATCGGCGAGGAAATCGCTGAGCACCAGGACGATGGCGCGACGTTTCAGAATGCGGGAGGCGTGTTCGAGCGCGCAGCGCAGGTCCGTCCCGGTCGACTCAGCTTCGTGGACGTATAGGTCGCGGACGAGGCGGAGCACGTGCGTCCGGCCCTTGCTCGGCGGAACGAAGCGTTCGATCTGGTCTGCAAAGAGCGTCAGGCCGATGCGGTCGATGTTCTGTGCTGCCGAGAAGCCGATCAGCGCGCACACCTCGGCGGCCAACTCGCGCTTGGTACGCTTCCGAGTGCCGAACGCCTCACTTGCGGAGATGTCGACCAGCAGCAGAATCGTCTGCTCGCGCTCCTCCTCGAACACCTTGATGAAGGGCGTCCCCAGTCTGGCCGACACGTTCCAGTCGATGCTGCGGACGTCGTCGCCGATCTGATAGGGGCGTACTTCGGCGAAGCTCATGCCGCGCCCTTTGAACGCTGAGTGATACTCGCCGCCCATGAAGCTGTCGACGAGTCCGCGCGTGCGGATTTCGAGCCTTCGGATCTGACGGAATACCTCGCGAGGAATCATGCGCTCAAAATACGGAACGGGTATCGAAGGACAGCAGAGGAAGTCTGTAGCTCCGATCGGGTGGAGTTCTCTCACGTACACGAGTAGTACGCTAGCGCGCGAACTAGTCTCGCTCGTTGCCTCTGACTCCGTCATCCTCGCGAAGGCGGGGATCTACGAAGTGACTGCCTGCGCAATAGATTCCCGCCTTCGCGGGAATGACGGTCCGAATTGGGGGGGGCGAAAGCCGCGTCGTCTGTGCTGAACGTATTGTGCTACGGAACATCCTAAGCCATGAAATGAAGCCCGGCTACGTCTACATCCTCGCGAGTAGGCCCAATGGAACGCTGTATATCGGGGTGACGAGTGCTCTTGCTCGGAGAATCGAACAGCACCGAAGCGGTTCAGTCGATGGATTCACGAGGCGCTACAGTGTGCATCGTCTGGTATATGTCGAGCGGTACGACGACATCCGCGACGCAATTGCGCGCGAGAAGCAGTTGAAGAAATGGAACCGGGCATGGAAGATCAGGCTCATCGGAGGCAACAATCCAAGCTGGCGTGATCTCTCGGATGAAGTCGGCTTCGATTAGCGTCCGACTCCAACAGCGGTCTGCCGTGCTCCGTACCTTTCGACTCGCTCAACTGCCTGACTCTATGCGCGCCGCTGTCCTCGTCTTCCCCGGCTCCAACTGCGACCACGACGCCCACCACGCTCTCGCCGACGTGTTCGGCCAAGAGACGCATGTCGTGTGGCACAAAGAAGAAAAGTTACCCGACGTCGATTTAGTCGTCGTTCCCGGCGGCTTCTCATACGGCGACTATTTGCGC
>CAXBBB010000532.1:0-2654 GCA_963973615.1 uncultured Rhodothermales bacterium
CGCGGCGGTCGACCGCGTCGAGAAAAAGCGCTGTCCAGTCGCGCGAGGCGACGATCTGCTGCATCTGGTCGGGTGTGTAGCCCAGCGCGTACATCCCGCCGACGATCGACCCCATACTCGTCCCCGTCACGACATCGACCGGCAGCCCTGCCTCCTCGATCAGCCGAATCGCGCCTACGTGGGCGATCCCTTTGGCCGAGCCGCCCGAGAGGACCAGCCCGACTGTGGGACGCGGCGTGTCGGCGGGCGACTGCGCGCGCACAGCGGGCGCGATCAGGAGCAGGATGAGTAGGAGTCGAATCATAGGACGGGAGCGAGCAGGCGCGTAGCGTGGACGGCGAGTCGAAAGAAGAGTGAGCGTCCAGCGAGGTCGGCCTCGTCGAGCAGCGTCGACCGAGCAAAGTCTCGGCCGAGCATAGCAGCGGTTTGGGCGCAGAAGGCGTCATCGCGCACGACGCACGTCACCTCGAAGTTGAGCCGCAGCGAGCGGTTGTCGATATTGGCCGAGCCGACCAAGGCGTAGTCGTCGTCGACGAGCAGCACCTTCTGATGGGCGAAGCCGTCTTCGTAAAGGTGGACCTGGGCGCCCGTTTGCGCTACGTCGGTCAGGTAGGCGAACGGAACGTAGCGGAAGAGCCGGCTATCGGTCATGCGCGGCACCAGGATGCGCACGTCGACGCCACGCAGAGCGGCGGTCTGGAGCGCGCCGAGCACCCGTCCGTCGGGCACGAAGTAAGGCGTGGCGATCCAGACGCGTCGCTCGGCGCTCTCGATGGCGTGGGCGTGGAGCAGGCTGCACGTCTCTATGTCATCCGACGGGCCGGTAGCGGCGATCAGAGTAGGCTGGTCCGAGGTAGCGTGTGCGTGCATCTCCCAATCGAGATCGAGCGCCTCCTGGCTACTGTAAAACCAGTCGCGCGCGAATGAAAACTGAAAGCCGACCGCAGCGGGGCCTTCGACGCGCAGATGGGTATCCCGCCACGGCGTCAGCGTGTCGTGGCGCCCCACGTATTCATCGCCGATGTTGATTCCTCCCGTCAGCGCCACGCGACCGTCGACGACGACGATCTTGCGGTGGTTGCGGAAGTTGAGCCGGAAGCGTCCGAGCAGGCGGCGTGCGCCGCTGAACGAGCGCACGTGGACGCCGCCCCGGACGAGCGAGTGGGCGTAGGATTGGGGCAGGCTGTGCGAACCTACGTCGTCGTAGAGCAGGTAGACGCGCACGCCCCGCGCTGCTGCGGCCATGAGCCGATCGCGAAAGGCACGTCCGAGCGCGTCGTCGCGCACGATGTAAAACTGCGCCAGCACGTAGTCACGCGCCGCGTCGATCTCGGCAAATAGTGCGTCGAACGTGGCCTCGCCGTCGATCAGCAGCCGGGCGTCGTTGCCCCGGAGAAACGGCGTAGTACCCAGACGCTCGAACGCCGCCCGCTCGGTCCGGGTGCGCTCGTCGCTCGCGTCGTCCGGATGCAGGCGCAGGCCCGGCGCAATCGGTTCGCGCTCAGCGGCCAGCGCCTGCTCGACCTGCTCGTCGAACGCCCGAAGGTCCTCCAGGTAGCCGTCGAAGCGGGCACGCCCGAAGACCCAGTAGAGCGGCAGCGCGACGATCCAAGCCGTTGCCCCTTGGGGCGTCCGCGTGTGGACGAGCGCGTCCAGGGCACTGAGCGCGCCGAGCACGTATACCAGAGGCACGAGAACCACCAGCGGGGCGGATAGCAAATCGAAGAGCGCATCCATCGGCCTAGCGCAGCAACGCGCCGACGAGTCCGTTCATCACTGCGGCTAGACCGAATGCGTACGGGTTGGCTGTGCGGCGGTTGCGCGCAGCGAGGCCGGAAGTGCGTCTGGAACGGCGCAGGCGGGACAGAAGGGGAGGACGGGTGGACACGGGCGAGCCGGGAAAGCGGAATAGAAAGGGCGAGTGTCTGCTAACGAGTGTCTGCTAAAAGGTCGTCGAGCCAAAGCCGATGAGCAAACGCACGTACGGCCCGGCGAGCGTGGCACTCGGACCGCCGTCGAGGGCGCGCGTTTCGAGCAGATGCCAGTCCGTACCGCCCACATCGAACAGGTAGCCCGCGCGCAT
Source organism: uncultured Rhodothermales bacterium (assembly GCA_963973615.1). Taxonomy (GTDB): domain Bacteria; phylum Bacteroidota; class Rhodothermia; order Rhodothermales; family BA12; genus CAXBBB01. Next base: position 2,084 of record CAXBBB010000532.1, read on the forward strand.
ACCGAACGCGATCCCATGCGATCCCCTTTTCGTTGGTTCGTAGCGGAATCAGCGCGTCGCCGCCGACACCTTCGTTGACGAGCCAGCCTCTACGACTGACGGTCGCGCCCTGGCGAGGCGTGACGAGATTCTACCTCTGCATCAGGACGGTCCTACCGTACGGTACCGTTCCATTGGTTGTCAGACCCCTAGCCCGGTGGGCGCACCGCTTCAGTCCGCCGGGGCGAGACGCCAGACGGTGCCGGAGTCGCCGTGGGGGCCGCGCGCTTCGGTCGTGAGCACGTACAGCTCGCCCGAGGCGTCCTCGCCGAAGCCGAGCACGAACGGCTCGATCTCGCCACTCGGCGCGCCTTCGAGCGGCATGCCGATGTAGCCCCACAGGCCGCCCTGGCGTGGAACGGCGAGGGTGACGTAGCCCCCCATGTGGCCGTCGTCTTCGCTGCCGCTGCCGCTGTGCCCGCCGCCGCTGTGCGAATGGCCCGGCGTGCGGCCGCGGCTCCAGTTGCCGAACACGTACCGGCCCCGAAGCGCGGGCAGCGCGCGGCCGCGGTAGACGTAGCCACCGACGAGT
>CAXBBB010000533.1:0-2650 GCA_963973615.1 uncultured Rhodothermales bacterium
ATCGACCCGCCTTTTCCGCGCGAGCTTCCGCCGACTTTGCCGAACAGTTCGGCCATGCACTCGTCCGGCGTCATGCCCAGCGCGAGCCCGATACCGTGATCGCGATACGCTGTGATCACGCTGTCGTCACCGACGTTGAGCGCGTTGACGGTCCCGGTCGAGACGGCTTCCTGTCCGATGTAGAGGTGCAGGAAGCCAGCGATTTTCTGCTTGCCGTACATCTGCGCGGCACGCTCCTCAAACCGACGCTGAAGCGTCATCGAGCGGTACGTTTCGCGCAGATCGTCAGCCGACATACCGAGCTCTTCGTGGCTGAACGCGCCGCCTTTGTAGTGGTTGAACGTGAACTCGACGGTCTCGGCCACCACGCCACCTTTCTTCTTGGGCGCGCGCTTGCGAGCGGCGCGGGGTTTCGATGCAGTTTCGGCCATGAGGGAGAGAAAAGACTTCGCGGGCAGGACAGTAGGATGGAGCGCACGACGGACGGTCGGTGTTCCAATCAAGATACCCGTTCCGTACGGCTCTCAATGCCTGCTTGTCCCCCACCGGAATCGGCTTCACACGCCCTTCTATGGGAAGCGCTTCCGAACGGGCCGATGATTTGCCGTCGTTATCTTTGCCGGTTCTCGCCACCGCCTCCAACTGCCCGCGCCCGTGTCGCTCCCGCCGCCCGAAATGGACTCGTCCGGCTTCGTACCCTCGGACTTGGTCGCACTGTCCGACCCGTTGCCCCACGCGAGAGGCCGCGCCGTCGTCATCGTGCCTACGTACAACGAGGCGCAGAACGTCGAGGTCGTCATCGCCCGTGTACTGGAGCAACCCGGCCACTTCGACATCCTCATCGTTGACGACGGATCGCCTGATGGCACCGCCAATTTGGTGCGCACTCTGATAGACCAGCATCCCGAACGCGTCCACCTGATCGAGCGCGAAGGCAAACTGGGACTCGGGACAGCGTACCTCGCCGGCTTCGGATGGGCGCTGTCGCACGACTACACGTATGTGCTCGAAATGGACGCAGACCTCTCGCACAACCCAGCCGACCTTCCCGCGCTGTTGGCACCTGTCGCATCCGACGACGCCGATCTCGCCATCGGCTCACGCTACCTGGGTGGCGTCCGCGTGATGAACTGGCCGCTGACGCGCCTGATGCTGAGCTACGGCGCAGGCATGTACACGCGGGCCATTACCAACCTGCCGGTTCAGGACGTAACTGCGGGCTTCAAGTGCTTTCACCGCCGCGTGCTTGAGGCCGTCGACCTGAGCAGCGTTAAGTCCAACGGCTACTCGTTTCAGGTTGAAATGAACTACCGCGCGTGGCGCAAGGGCTTCCGGTTGACCGAAGTGCCCATCGTGTTCACCGAACGCACCGAGGGACAGAGCAAGATGAGCAAAGGCATCGTCCGCGAGGCCGCACTCAAGGTTTGGGAGCTACGCTTGCGCGCGATGACCGGGCGACTGTGAGCCAACACGAGTTCTAATCACAGACGGCGACGTCGCTTCCAATCGCTCAAACAGGCTTGTATTCTGGCGTAGCACTCTCCTCTACTTCTGTAGCGAGCCCCTTCTGTCACACTTACCGTCTCCGTTGACTACGTCCTACGACCTACTCAAACGTGCAGCCGACGTAGTCGTGGCGGGGACAGGGCTGCTGCTGGCTGCGCCTGTCTTGGCTGGCCTAGCGCTCGTAACCCGCCTGGCGATGGGGAGCCCTGTGCTGTTCCGCCAACAACGCATCGGCCGTAAAGAACGCACCTTTTCGATCGCCAAATTCAGGACGATGAAGTCCGGCGCCGGATCGGACGCCGAGCGCATGACGACGTTCGGAAGCTTCGTGCGGTCTACCTCGCTGGACGAGCTTCCGCAACTGTGGAACGTACTCAGGGGCGACATGAGTCTGATTGGACCACGCCCGCTGCTGCCCGAATACCTGCCCTACTATTCACCCGACCAGGCGCGGCGGCACGAGGTGCGACCCGGCATTACGGGCTGGAGTGCCGTCATGGGCCGCAACACGCTGGACTGGGACGAACAACTGGCACACGACGTGTGGTACGTCGACCACCGCTCGCTCTCACTCGACGTGCGCATCTTGTGGCGCACCGTGTGGACCGTCGTAGCCCGTAAAGACATAGCGCAGGAAGGGCAGGCCACGCGTGAGCGCTTCGACGACTACGTACGGGCACGCAGCCTGCAGGAACCCAAAGCAGTCTAGCAACTCTACAGGCGTTTCGTTCACCGCCGGATCGCGCGTGCCGAGATGGGAGTAGAAAGCGCTTTCTCATCCAAACCCCGTACGCATATGTCCACGCAGGGCACTCCGATCACGTTTTCCGACGGCAAACTCCAGGTCCCCGATCACCCGCTGATTCCGTTTATCGAAGGCGACGGCATAGGCCCGGACATCTGGGCAGCGGCAAGCCGCGTGCTGGATGCGGCTGTCGAGAAGGCCTACGGCGGCGAGAAGTCCATCGTGTGGACCGAGGTGCTGGCCGGAGAGAAGGCGCACAATCAGACAGGCGAGTGGCTCCCTCAGGCGACGCTAGACGCCATCGAAGAGCACTTGGTCGCCATCAAGGGCCCGCTCACGACGCCCGTCGGCGGCGGCATCCGGAGCCTCAACGTAGCGCTCCGCCAGAAGCTCGACCTC
>CAXBBB010000534.1:0-2641 GCA_963973615.1 uncultured Rhodothermales bacterium
GCAGCCGGTGAGCAAGAAGAGGAGAGTCATCAGAAGGGGTCGCATCGAGTGGGTAGGTCGTCGGGAGGAATCTCGGAACTGGAGGGATCGATGGGGCGCTCGTAGATCGTTTCGTAGTGATCGGACGTCGTTGCGTCACCAACTGCGCCGCCTGCGATCATGCCTCCCAATGTAGCAGCACCGCCCCCGACGATGAGGAGCCCTGGTATCAGGCAACTCCAGTCCGTCTCGTCGCATCCCCGATACAGAACGATGCCGAGCCCCATCGCTATAGCTCCCGGGGTTGCTCCGACGAGAAGTCCTGTGCCCGCTCCATCGCTCAGAAAGCGCTCTATTCGGACGACCTCGCCGAGCGGCACATAGGCATCGCGCGAGCCTCCGTAGGGCCGAAACCCAACTTCTGACGTCCCGACGATGACGTGCTCGGCCATCCGCTCCTCACCATACATCAGCACGATGCGAAATCGTCCGCTGCGCATCTGTGCATTCAGTTGAGCAAGTTCGTCCGTCGACTTGGCGCCAGCTACTGCGCGCTGACTCTGAATCGGGTCGCCGAGCAGAGAGCCGGACGAACAGCCGGTGAGCAAGAGCAGAACAATTAGCAGAAAGGGGCGCACCGCTCGGTGGGTTCTGGTGATCGGGGGGAGGGCAGAGGTTGGTAGGGGCGAGGCTCAAAGGGGCCGTCGTAGATCGTTTGGTACTGGTCGCCAGTGCCTGCGTCGCCCAGGCCAGCACCGACCAACGCTCCCACGCTCGCCACGACGATGCCTCCCAAGCCACCAAGCAAAGCGAGTCCTCCACACGTAGAATCGCCCGACGAGCACCGCGCGCCCACGACGATGGAAGCGCCTATGATGCCCAACCCCGGCAGCGCACCGACCCACTCACCGCCGCCGGATCCGTCGCCCGTGATTCGGTCGACGCGGACGACGTTGGCGAGCGGCGCATACCTGTCGCGCGAACTGCCGGTCGGTCTAAAGCCGATCTCGGACGTGCCGATGGTCACGCGTTCCGCCCTGCGCTCCTCTCCATACGCGAGGACGACGCGAAAGCGTCCGTCGGACATCGACGCATTGAGTTGAGCGAGTTCTTCGGTCGACTGGGCGCCTGCAACGTCGCGCTGCTTCTGAATCGGCTCGCCGAGAAACGAGCCGGACGCGCAGCCGGTGAGCAGGACCAGGAGAAGCAGAAGGAAACGGTTCATTGAGCACGCCGAAAGCTGGTACACTACAAGTCGCTGACGGGCGCATCAAGATACCGGGCGACCGGACCCTGATACAGCACCTCGATTTCGCCCGGCGCGACGGCGTGGCCGACGACCGAGCCGAGTCCGGCACCGATAGCCGCTCCGCCCAGTCCTAGGAGAGCGAACCCGTATCCGATGGACTCTTCCATACCGTCGCCAGTCACGCCCGTGAACGCGCCCAATCCCAGCAAGAGAAGCCCTGGCGTCGCTCCGATTTTGGCTCCCGTACTTCGGCCACCTCCCATACGGCGCTCGATACGTTCGACCGTCGCGGTCTCGACACTCTGCGGCCCTTTGCGGAGCAAGGTGAACGTCGTCCGCTCAGGTCCGACCACGACGAAGCGCGCTTCTCTATATCGCTTTCCATCGGTCAGCCTGAGCGTCACCGGCGTATCGGGAATCCGTTCGTTGACGTCGTGCAGTGCAGGTGATGAGCGAGCGGGTGCGTCGAGAGAAGCAGATGCCGATCAACCGGGCCGGACGACGATATGCAACCGGTGAGCAAAATCAGGGCGCAAAAGAGCAGGTGTCGCATGGATGGTCAGTGGTCTGGAAGAGGTGCCGTCAGGTACCGCGTTACCGGACCTCGATAGTGAAACGTCGTCGGGCCTTCGGGCGATACCAGATGCCCGACGCCTGCTCCGAGCATTCCGCCCAGCGCCGTCGCCAACAGTCCGCCGCCGATGCCGAAGTAGGCAATGAGATCGCGGCCCAACTCGCAGTAGCTGTCGGGATCTGCCGAACAGTTCGACGAGGCGACGACGACCGTGCTCGCCACCATGACGACGATCCCCGGCAACACACCTATCGAGGCTCCGGTCTGCATGCCTCCCTTTCGCTCTGTCGCGATGTAGTCGATCTGCTCAGTCGGTAGATAGCGCGCGTTGATGACACCACCTCGGGTAGCACGAAGACTCGCATGTCTGGGCGGGAGTTCGTACCGAGTCGTCTCCAAACCGATAGCGACGCTGCGAACGCCATGCACCTGCTGACCATCCATCGTGACGAGTGTGAACCGCCCACTCTGCAATTCCGCGTTTACCGTATCGAGCGCCGGAACGTGCCCCACTACCAGCGACCGGTAGTCATCGGGAAGAACAGGCGTTCCGACGAGCGAGGAAGTCGAACAGCCGCCCAGGGTGAGTGCGACCAGCAGCAGGAGAAAACGCACTATGGAAGTGGAGTAAGAGAGTTGTCAGATCGACGATAGAATACGGTCGTGGGACCGCGTGCCAGATCAGCGGCGGCTTCTGCCCCAAACCAACCGCCCGCGATGGCTACCCCGATACCCAGTCCGGTCACCAGCGCCCCGCCGCGCACCTGCTCGCCGAACACGTCCGCGTCGGCGTCGAGACCTGTTCCTGCGACTGCCAACGCCAGTCCGGGAAGCGCGCC
>CAXBBB010000535.1:0-2630 GCA_963973615.1 uncultured Rhodothermales bacterium
CGTCGCTTGCAAATGGCGATACGTCCAGTCCGAGCGAAGTCATGAAGCGGTCGGCGCCGATAGAAAGTGCGTGATCGCCTGCCTGTCCCTGTACGCCCATCCCGGCGACGGATTCGAAGTCCGACGCTTGCGGCACCTCCAATCCACGCTCCGATGCCGCCTCGACGAGTGCGCGCGCTACGGGGTGCTCGCTCGGGCCTTCGACCGAAGCGATCAGGGCGAGCAGGTCGGCTTCGGTCAGGTCGCTATCTACGGGTTGGATTAAATCGGTTAGCGTCGGTTTGCCCTGGGTCAGCGTTCCGGTTTTGTCGAGCGCGACGATTTCGACTTCGCTGAGCGTCTGGAGCGCCTCGCCGCGGCGGAACAGCACGCCCATCTGCGCGGCTTTACCTGTCCCGACCATGACCGAAACCGGCGTCGCGAGCCCCATCGCGCACGGGCAGGCGATGATCAGCACACTCACGGCGGCCACGAGCGCGTACGTCACGGCGGGGTCGGGACCGCCTGGATCGCCGGTCGCGAGGTCTGGGCTTCCTCGACCAACCGCATGATCTGGGAAAGCACCGTGCCTTCGCCCACCTGATCGACGGTCACGAGCAGGCTGCCCGACTGGTTGACCGTGCCGCCCACGACGCGCTCGCCCGGTGTCTTAACGACCGGTACAGGTTCTCCCGTCACCAGCGATTCGTCGACGTAGCTCGTGCCTTCGCGAACGACGCCGTCGACTGGGATCGACTCGCCCGGACGAACGCGCACTACGTCACCTACCGCTACGGCATCGACGGCGATTTCGACTTCCTCGCCACCCTTGACGACACGCGCCGTCGCCGGTCGCAGACTGGTCAGCGCGCCCAGCGCCTCGCTCGTGCGCCCCTTGGCGACGGCTTCCAGATACTTGCCGAGCAGGATCAGCGTCACCACGACCGCGGCGGCCTCGTAGTAGACGTGGACGGCGCCGGAAGGCAGCAGCCCGGGCAGGAATGTGGCGACGACCGAGTAGCCCCACGCCGCCGACGTGCCCAGGGCGACGAGCGTGTTCATGTCGGGTGAGCCGTGCCGCAGCGCCGCCCAGCCGGTCCGGTAGAAGCGCAGACCGGGGCCGAACTGGATGGCCGTGCCCAGCACGAAGAAGAGGAGCCAGCGCGTCTGCATGGACATCCATCCGTTGAGCCACTCCATCGCGCCCGGAATGATCATCGCGCCCATATCGAGTAGCACGATGGGAAGCGTAAGGGCCGCCGAGAGCAGCAGACGCCTGCGCAGCGCCAGCCGGTCGTGCTCCCTCGCCTCGCGTTCTGCGTCGGCTCTCGTAGCTCCTTCGGGCGCGTCGATGACGTCGTAGCCTGCGCTCTCGATAGCGGCGCGCAGATCGGCAGTCGTCGCCGCACCTGTCGTCAGCCGGACGTTTGCTCGCTCCGTTGCCAGGTTGACCTTGGCTTCGGTGACACCCGGAACGGCGGACAACGCGCGCTCGACTCTGCCGACGCACGACGCGCACGTCATGCCGCCGACAGCCAGCGTCACGTCTTCGGTCCGCACTTGGTATCCGGCTTCGGCTACGGCCTGGGCCAACAGCAGCGGTGAGGCGCGAGCGGCATCGAATGTGACGTGCGCCCGTTCGGTCGCCAGGTTGACGCTCGCTTCGACGACGCCTTCGACCCGGTTCAGCGCGCGTTCGACGCGGCCCACGCACGAGGCACACGTCATGCCGCCGACGGCCAGCGTCGCTTGCGAAAGGGGAGGCGCGGTAAGGGTGTCGGTCATGCAGGCAAAACGTATGGCGCTCGATGCGGACCCCGTTTGCACCTTAAAACGCGTTCAGGTCGATGCGGTGACCTCTGGAGTTTGATTACTCCTCGCCCACGCACGGCAGTTCCGCCCAGAAGCGTGCGCCCTTGCCCGGACCGTCGCTCGCGCACCCGACGTGCCCGCCGTAGGCTTCGGCGACGGCCTTGACGACGGCCAAGCCGAGTCCGGTGCCTGGACGTGCCTGCACGCCCGGCGCGTCGGAGCGGTAGAAGCGGTCGAACAGCCGGTCGGCTTCTCCGTCGAATCCAATGCCCGTGTCGTCGACGACTAAGCGGGCCGCTCCGCTACACGCGGCTCCTTTGCCTCGGTGTGTCAGCGAGACGCGTATGCTTCCGCCGCTGGGCGTGTACTTGACCGCATTCTCGACCAGGTTGTCGATGATCTGCACGAGGGGAGCCGGCTGAGCCGCCAGCCGGACGCCGGGGTCTACGTCGGTGGTCAGCGTCAGCCCGGCGGCCTGGGCTAGCGCGCTCAGCCGCTCGACGCGCGTGAGCACCAGCGCGCTCAGGTCGATCCGGGCCTCCGGCGTTCTCGCCAGGGCCTCGGCGCGTGCCAGGTGGAGGAGACCCTCGACGCTCGCCGCCATCCGCTCGGATTCCTCGACGACGCGTCCCAGCACGTCGCGGTACGCCTCGTCCGTGCGCGGACGCCGAAGCGCGACCTCGGCGTCGCTGCGCAGGGCGGCCAGCGGGTTCATCAACTCGTGCGCCGCGTTTGCCGTAAACCGCCGCTCGCGGGCAACGGACGCCTCGAGCCGCCCCAGCAGGTCGTTGAACGTGTCCGCCAGGTCGGTCAGTTCGTCGCGGTGCGCGAACGACGCC
>CAXBBB010000536.1:0-2623 GCA_963973615.1 uncultured Rhodothermales bacterium
GTTCTCGCTGTTGACATAGACCTGCGTCACGTCCTGCCGGAGCGTGCGCGTGGTGTCGGCGACGTGGCTCCACTCGTACTCGGTCCCACCGCTGAACGAGCGGTTTTCGCTGGCTCGCGTGCCCGCAAACGCCGACGCGATGTTGTCCTCGTTCTGCGTCAGGAAGCGCCGCCAGTTGGCGAGGGCGTCCGAGAGCTTGATCTGCTCCAGCGTCTCGTCGCCGTCTTCATCGCCCTCGATCGTCGCGTCGTTGAGGGCGACGAGATTTTCGAGCGCTGGGATGAGCGAGTGCTCGATGTGCGTCTTGCCATAGACGTAGGTGGTGGCAAACGGCTGGGCCTGGTCGAGATCGGTCGCCAGTTTTTCCGAGAAGTCGATGGCGCAGCCGTTCACGCTCAGGTCGTCGGCCAGGGCAAACTTGAGGTTGAGGGCCGTTCCCACCATGATGTCCTCGCCCACCCATGTGCGGTCGCCCGCCGTCGTGAAGCGCTCGGTCGTCGTGGCGCAGATCTCGAGGTTGCTGTCTGCGCCGCCGGCCAGCCGCCGGCTCTCCTGCCCGGCGATGACTTTGGTCTGCAGCAGCAGGCCAGCACCGTTCTCGATCGTGATGCCGAAGCCGAGGGCGGCTTTGAAGCCGAGCGCCACGTCGAGGATCTGACCGGCTCCGAAGTTCTGGACGGTAAAGTTGCTGATGCGCGTGCAGCTCGTCGTGCCTTCTTCGAGATAGGCATACGATTCCGACCCGGGCGGATCGTGGAGCACCATCAGCGGCATATCCGCCGTCGTGGCGCTGACGAACTCGCTCTCGCGCTCGCGGTAGCCTTCGACGACGGCCCAGACCGTATTGGTCACCGTTCCGCGCCCCGGAATCGTCGCCACGGCCGACAGGCTTTTCTGATAGCTGCGGTCGACGCCGCCAACGAGCGCTCCGCTGGTGATTTCGGGCGAGCGGCCGAACGTGTCGTAGTTCGCGTCGCCACTTGAGCGCGTTGTGACCGTGACCGGGTCATTCTGGCGGTCGGCGAAGCCGTCGAAGATCTGCACGTCGACGCTGTCGAGGGGGCATACGTCATTTGGCCCATAGCGCTCCTGGACCGTGATGTTCAGCGGCAGCGTAGCGTATTCGGCGATGACCGGCACATTGGGAATCTGCGTGCCGTCGGCGATCAACCCTGTCGCGGCGCACTGGGCGTCGGGTGCGGGAAGCCCTGAGATGAGCACTTCGACGGGTGCTCGGTAGATCAGGTCGAGGCGCGCGTCGGCTGCCGTCAGGTCGATGCGCTGCGTGCCCAGGCCGTCGTAGAAGGCTAGCACGTCGCTACGGTTGAGCGGCGATCCGACGGGAAGCTGCACGTCTACTACGTCGACCAGGTAAGACTGCGGCGCGAGTTGCTGAGCAATGGCGTCCTGCACCTGAATCGTCTGGTCGAAACAGCCGTCCTCGGTGTAGACGCGGAGCGTGACCGTTCCCAGACTTCTGCTGCACCCGCCGCCGACGAAGCCGGTCAGCGTGCGCTGTGTCGTCACGGCAAAGTCGATGCCGGTCGTGTCGCTCTGGGCCGCGAACTCGTGCAGGCCCGGCGCAAAGGCGAATAGATTCGCCTGGCCGTCGCCCTGGGTGCGCTGTGCGGTGATGCGGCGGAAGCGGTTGTCCGGATCACTGGCGACGGTGGGGTCGACCGACAGCGCGTACGATCCGTCGGCCTTGGTCGTCGTGGCGAAGACGCCGTCGACGAACAGGCTCACCGAGTCGGCGGCGCACGCTCCGGCTCCGCTTCCGAGTGTGATCGTTCCGGCGATCGAGAAGACCGACGTATCGGTGAAGTCGACCTGGTTCTCGACCGGGCTTTCCGGCGTCAGGTTGATGGCCTGCTCGCCGGGCCGAAACGCGCGTCCCGGTGCCGACGGCCGGACGGCGAACGTCAAGCCCTCGCCGTAGCGCAGGCCGCTGTGGGTGTACGATCCGTCCGCCGTCGTCGTCTGACACGCGCCGACGCCCGGAGCGCCGCCGCCCCAGTGCGCGCCGCCTTCGAGCGAGAGGTGCGCCGCGCGCTCGGTGATGTCGGGCGCGACGATGCCGCTGCCCTGATCGAGCGGCCAGTAGGCGACGAGACCGCCCTCGTCTCCCGTCAGACGGCGCTGGCTCGCGCCTGCGATCTGAGCGGCTGTGCGCGCGCCGGTCCAGACGCGGACCTCGTCGAGCAGGCCCGAGAAGCGGCCGCTTCCGTCCGGTTGCACGCCCAGCCGCGCCTCGCCAGATCCGGCGTAGGCAGCGCCGGGCGTGTCTTGCGCGACGAGCACGCCGCTGCGGTAGATGGTGCGCGTGGTGCCGTCGAACGAGAAGGCGTAGTGGGTCCACGTGAGCGGGTCGCTTGGGGCGGATGCCACGAGAGGCGTATCGAAGAAGTCGAACGTCGCCGAGCCGTCGGCTGCGAAGCCCACGCGCAGGCCCTCACGTTGGGCGGCGCGACCGTGGCTCAGCAGTGTCTCGCTCTGCCCCGTTCGGCTGCGGCGCGTCCACAGTTCGATGGTGAACGCGTTTCCGAGCGATCCGAGAGTAGTCGCGCGCGCTCCACCGGCGACGCCGTCGAGCAGCAGGCCGCGGTTGGGACCGGGCATCAGG
>CAXBBB010000537.1:0-2622 GCA_963973615.1 uncultured Rhodothermales bacterium
GGGCGGACGGGCGCGATCAAGCCGGTCGCGAGTCTTGCTCCGGTCCGAATCGGCGGTGTCACGGTTTCGCAGGCGACGCTCCACAACGGGGATTACATCTCCGATCGTGACATTCGCATCGGCGATACAGTCGTCGTCGAGCGCGCGGGCGATGTGATTCCCAAAGTTGTACGCGTGATCGAAGAGGCGCGTCCCAGCGGACTGGAGCCGTGGACGATGCCGACGGTCTGTCCATCGTGCGGATCGGATCTGGTACGGGAGGAGGACGAAGCCGATTTGTATTGCATCTCGTCCGAATGCCCGGCCCAGTTCATCCGTCTGGTCGAACATTTCGCGGCCCGCAATGCGATGGACATCGACGGAATGGGTAGCAAACTCGCCGTCCAACTCGTCGAAGCCGGACTCATCGCCCACCTGGACGACATTTTCAGGCTGACGATGGAGCAGCTCGTCCCACTTGAACGCTTCGCTGAGAAAAAGGCTGAGCGATTGCTAGCCGGTATCGATGCGGCGCGAGGTCGTCCTCTGAGTCGGCTGCTGTTCGGCATGGGCATCCGCCACGTTGGGGCGACGGTCGGCGAGCTGCTGGCGATGCACTATCCGTCGCTCGAAGCACTTGGAAAAGCGGGAGTCGACGAATTGGCGGCCATCGACGGCGTCGGGCCGATCATCGCGCAGAGTGTCGCCGACTGGTTTGCGGCCGACGAGAACAAAGCGCTGGTCGACCGGCTGCGAGCCGTCGGCGTCAACACCAAGCGGCTACCCTCCGAACCCGTCTTCTCGCACGAGCCGACCGAAGGCCCACTAGCAGGCAAAGCGTTCGTGATTACGGGCACGCTGCCGGGCATCAGCCGGACGGATGCGGCGGCGGCGCTCAAGGCGGCGGGAGGGCGTGTGGCATCGAGCGTGAGCAAAAAGACCGATTATCTGGTTGCCGGATCGTCGGCAGGCTCCAAGCTCGACAAGGCGACCAAACTGGGCGTCTCGGTTCTCGACTGGGAGGGCGCTCTGGAGTTGATCGGTACCGTTTCCGGCGACGAAACCGCGGCTGGTCAGGAAGCCGACGACGCGCCGCCCACGATTGGGTAGATTAGGCCACCGCCGACCGTCCCTATACGCCCACCGCACGTGCTCACGCCTCTAGACTTCATCGTAATCGGCACCTACCTCGTCGGCATCGCTGCGTTTGGCGTGCTGACGAGCGGAAAGCAAACCTCTACGACCGATTACTTTTTGGGCGGACGCGATCTGCCCTGGTGGGCCGTCAGTTTTTCGGTCGTCGCAACGGAAACGAGTACGCTGACGGTAATCGGCGTCCCTGCGGTGACCTATGGCGGATCGTTCACCTTTTTGCAGATCACGATTGGCTACATCATCGGACGCGTGATTGTGGCGGCTTTCTTCCTGCCGCGTTATTTCAAAGGCTCGATGTCGACGGCCTACGAGTTTCTAGGCCAGCGCTTCGGTGATGCGATGCGAGCTACCGCGGCGGGTACGTTTATGATCACGCGCCTGTTGGCCGACGGTGTCCGCTTGTTTGCGACAGCCATTCCACTTCGTGTCATCGCGGTGTCGATGGGCTACGACGAGGTGTCGTACGGACTGATCATCGCTGTGATCGCGATCATTACCGTCGCCTACACGCTCGTCGGAGGCATCCGAGCGGTCGTTTGGATGGATGCCATTCAGATGGGGTTGTATGTCGGTGGGGGCATTGTGGCCGCCATACTGCTGCTCGGCGACGTACCTACGACGTGGTGGGCCGATGCGGGGGAGGCAGGCAAATTGGCGCTCTTCGACTTCGGGTTTGGCGAGTCGCTCAGCGCGTGGCTGACTACACCCTACGTGTTCTGGACGGCCGTCCTGGGCGGGGGGATATTCGCGATGGCGTCGCATGGCACGGATCACCTGATTGTGCAGCGGTTGCTCACGTGCCGCGACGAGGCCGACGCCAAAAAAGCCCTCATCGCGAGTGGCTTCCTGGTGATGCTGCAGTTCGCTCTCTTCCTATTCGTCGGGTTGCTACTTTGGGCGCACTATGGCGGAGTGAGTCCAGCTGATCTGGGACTCGCCAACGGCAACGAGATCTTTCCGCGCTACCTGATCGAAGGGCTTCCCCCCGGACTCTCTGGGCTGATCCTGGCGGGTATCATTGCGGCTGCGATGAGCACGCTGTCGTCGTCGCTCAACTCGCTGGCCTCATCGTCGCTCTTCGACCTGTACGAGCGGTTAGGAGGGCGTCCGCTAAGCCAGGAGCAGTCGCTGCGTCTCTCACGTGTGCTCACTCTAGTCTGGGGATTGGTGTTCATCGGGTCGGCTTTGCTCTTCACCGATTACACTGGCCCCGTCGTCGAGTTGGGTCTGAGCATCGCCTCCTTTACCTATGGCGGCCTATTGGGGATTTTTCTGCTCGGTTTGCTCAACGCTCGGCCTAATCAACAGGACGGCATCATCGCCTTCTTAGTCTCGATCGTGCTGCTCTTCGTGATCGTCAAGGGGGTCTGGTATAGCCCCGCCGACGGTTGGATGCTGCAACTCATGATGAGTGGGTCGCCCGAAGGGTATAGCCCGATTGGGTGGCCTGTGTGCAATCTCAGGCGGTTTATCAGCAGGAACCGAAAA
>CAXBBB010000538.1:0-2620 GCA_963973615.1 uncultured Rhodothermales bacterium
CGATGACCTCGAACCCCCACGCGATGACAGCCGACACGACGAACCAGCCGAACCAGTTGATCGCGGGCATTCCGAAGAAAAACCCGCCTTCGGGATAGGTCCAGAACGGGAAGGCGCGGTTCATCGCCGGGTCGAGCGATACGTCCCAGAGCACCATCAGCAGGGCCGTCGTCAGGATGCGGCCCCAGCGTCGCGACGTGAAGCGGCTCGCCAAGTCGTGTGAGAGCAGCGCCATCGCAAACCACGACGCCGGGATGAAGTACGGCACGTGATCCAAGATCTTCGGCCCAAACCAGTCGGTGTAGAGGTATTCGCCGAACGGCAGGCCCGTCGACGTGCCCATTAATTCGCTCATTCCGCCGACGAGGGCACCCCATATGAAGAAGAACCCCAGCAGGCTTGCCCGGTGCGTCGGCGTGTAGATCAGCAGCGACAGGAGTGGCATCAGCGTCATGTACGTCCACGTCGGCGACTTGACGAGCGTCGGGTAGAACGCCCCGAAGATGTTCATCGTCGACGGGAAGACTTTGAGCAGCAGCGTTCCGGCAATGCTGAACGCAATCGTGCCGACAAACAGCCAGAACAAGACGGTAAACGCGCGATCGAGACGGTGGGGGGTGTCGGAAAGCGAGAGGGCGAGGCGCATGAGCAGAAATCGGAGGAGGTGCCAAGATCGGCACAGCGTGCATCTACGCCGGTCGTCCGACGTTATTCCCCGCATGCCCACACCGCCTGCAGATTCTCCTCTTTCCCATCTTCCCGACTGCCCGCGCGTCGCCATCGCCACGCCGCCGTTTCTGCCCCCGCTGTCGTTTTTCGCCAAGTGGCACCGGGCAGATCTGCTCGTCCTGGGCGACACGTTCGCGTACAGCCGCCGGACGCTCCACAACCGCGCCCGCATTCACACGCCCGAAGGCCTGCTGTGGCTGACGGTTCCGGTTGACGGAGGGCAGACGGGACGTCCCATTCGCCACGTCACGATGGCTCGCCATGCGACGGATGCGCGCTTGCCCTGGCCGCGCAAACTGGCTCGGACGTTGCGCTTTACCTATGGGACGGCGCCGTTCTACGCGCACTACGCTCCCAAGCTGGAAGCCGCCTTCGCTCAGCCGCACGCCTCGCTCGGCGACCTCAACGAGGCCTTGCTCCGGCTCGTAGGCAGTTGGCTGGGCGTTTCCACGCCGATTGTGCGTGCCTCGGAGATAGAGGGGGCACCCGCGGGGCAGGCCGACACGCTCGCTGCCCTTCCTCATGTCCAACTGCTTACGGACGATTTCGCCGAGCCGCCGCGCTATTCCCACAACGGTAAGTGGATACCGGACCTATCGGTCGTCGACGCGCTGATGTCCGTCGGACCAGAAGCAGGTGCTCGTTTGGCAACGTGAGCACTGCGAGCCATTATGAGGCGATGGGCTGGCTTGCGCTTGGCCGCTACTCCAGGCTCGGTGGGCGACGGTTGGCCTTCTTTTCGCCTCGCTTGCGTTTGGCGTCGAGGCGGCGACGCTTCGATCCTGCCGTGGGTTTGGTGCGGCGGCGCTTCTTCTTGGGCCGAGCGAGCGCGATCAGCCGCGCACGTAGCTCCTCCAGCGCGAGCTGCTTGTTGCGATGCTGGCTCCGAGAGGCCCGGCTCGTCACCACCTCGCCTGACGGCCGGTGAGTCAGCCGAACCGCACTCTCTACTTTGTTGGCATGCTGTCCGCCCGGACCACCCGAGCGAAACGTGTCCACGTCGCAATCGGAGAGCAAGGCATCGTCGGAATAGTCAGGCATGAGAGCGAATCGATGGGCTACGGTGTAGGCGGGCAGCATCGGGAAAACGTGCTCGCGTCGCACTTCGGTCCAGTATAAAGGCGATCCTGAGCCTACCCATCGAAACGCCCTGGCGCGAGGGATTAACAGTGGAGGCTAGGACCACCGAATCGCTTCCTAAAGCGCTCTCAATTGAGGGTACCGTAGCAGAGGATAGGCTTCCCCGAGAGCTGTATCGACTCATTTCTGTCCCCGACAACACGATTTCATCGGCAGGGAAGACGCTACTCACAAGGATGTAGTGAGCCATTTACTATATTTTCACATATTCAATCAGGCATCAAAAAGCCTAAAACAGCCCATACGGAGAGGAGGGGGCCGTTTACATCTCGAAGTGTGGCATTGTATCCAGCACGCATTAGGTTTGGCTGCCGGAGACTCCATTCTACATTGGACTCATACTGTTTCGGCTTATGAGCGGCATTTCCTAAGTATTGGTGCCGCCTTCCAATTTGTTCTGCCGCCGGTATGCTCTGTCTGCATCAGACACATAGTTATCCCCATTGATATGAAGCTCTCCCAACTGAGCGCGCGCCTGTTTGCGCCGCTCACCCTCGTCCTCGTCCTCGGCGCTTTCGCGCTACCCCAGGATCTCCATGGCCAACCCTACGTCTACTGGGCGAACTTGGGTGGAAACTCGATCGGTCGCGCGGACCTGGACGGCGGCAACGCCAACCAGAGCTTCATCACCGGCGCGAACGCCCCAACTGCCCTAACGGTCGACGGCAGCTACGTCTACTGGGCGAACCGTGACGCAAACTCGATCGGTCGCGCGGACCTGGACGGCGGCAACGCCAACCAGAGCTTCATC
>CAXBBB010000539.1:0-2615 GCA_963973615.1 uncultured Rhodothermales bacterium
CACGCAAGCTCGTTAGCACTCTCACTGCCTGGCATCTTATCTAGGCCAGCCCCAACTGGTTTGCGCTCACGCGTCAGGACGGATGCTCTTCTCTGGAGACTACCACTGATTCGCACAACGCTGATCTCGTCTTCTCCTCGCCCGACTCGCTCTTCTCCCCACGCACTCTCTCGCTAGTGGACACGCTAGAATACGAACTGCCTGATAGTTTGCTGATCGTGGGTGTACATCCGGGAGCCGGAGAACTCTTCGTGGTCGCTCGATACTCGTACCGCGCGTTTTTCTCGGGTGACTACGCGCTATCGGACACCGTGCGCGTCGATGTCGTGGTGAGGTGACCTCGCGCACGTATATGGCTTTCCGCGTAAGAGTCGCATCAACGTTTTTGCTAGACGATGTATCCTGTGCTATGTTGCCTCGTATCGAGCATCTTTACCTATCTCGTTCCCATCCTGAACCCGACTATGTTTCCCACTCCGCTCACGACGCGCCTCGTCTACACCGCGTTTGGGTTCGGCGCTACGGTGTTTGGACTTGACTTAACATCCCATTTGCTCGGGGAATCGCTCACTCCCGGAATCGGCCTCTTGTACTTGGTCTAGTTTTGGGCGGCGTTTGGTGCGTACAAAGGCCAGACGATTTGGTCAGGGGTGCTGACGTTGTTCGCTGTTGCAGCCGTTGGGCTGTCCGTCGCAGTATGGGCTGCGTTTCTGAGCGACCCTGCTCTCGTCGGAGCGGTACGCTTGGGGCTCGCTAGCATCTTGGGCGCTGCGGGCGTCGCGGTTCTTCCGCGCTTTGCCGGGACGACATGGGCGCTTGGGCGGATGGATCGGCTTTCGGTCGAAGAGCGCGAAACGTCTGTTTATCGTGCTCTCGATCCTGCTGAGCCGCGCGTGTCGCCTTGGGTCGCGTTGGGCGTCATCGCGGTCGCCATCGGAGCCGTCGTCGTTTTTGGCGCATCGCCGCTGGCCGAGTATGTGCTCAATCACCAGTACGCGGCTGTTCTCGGCGTGCTGACGTTTGTCCTGTGGGTGGGGGCAGCCGCTTGGAGTTATGACGACGCCCGTCGCCGGGGTATCGAACCGATGCCGGTTGCGCTGCTCGTCCTACTCGGTGGGCCGTTCTTCGGATCGTGGGCGTGGACGGCAGAGCGGAAGAAGCTAGCACGCGCCTAACGAGCGGATCCCCTGCATGGCGCGCACCAATCTCGCGTCAGCGAGTGCGTGGGAGCCGGTCGTCGGGGATCACGTGCCGTACGCGTCTCTACGTTTCGGGGACGACAGCGACGGATCAAAACGGCCATGTCGTGGCGCCAGGAGATGCAGCGGCACAGACACGTTTTGCGCTCGAACGCATTCGCAAAGCGCTCGCTTTGGCGGACGCGTCGCTGTCGGATGTGGTGCGGACTCGAATCTGCGTAACCGATATCGCCCAGTGGGAGGCTGTCGGGCGGGTGCACGGTGAGGTGTTCGGCGACATTCTTCCCACCGCGACGATGGTTGAGGTTTCCGCCCTGATCGATCCCGATTTGGTCGTCGAGATCGAGGCTGACGCAGTGGTCGGCAATGCTCCTGACTTGATATAAAGCCCTGTTGTAGCGATTGGAGAACATCTGAGTAAGCGGCTTTATTCCGCGCGTTTGCCGCCGATACGTCGACCATCTGTCTGGCTTGTCCTGCACTCTCTGCACTCTTCCCTCTATGTCTTCGGCCTCCCCTGACCATCGCTACACCATCGTATCTAAAGGCAAGCGCTATCATCTCTCGCGCGAAGAGGTCGCCCAAGAATTGCGGAACGGGCACGTCCACGAAGGCACGCTTACGTGGCGCACCGACGGCGGCGGTGTGACTACGGTGCGTGCGCTCCTGAGCGCGGAGCACCCTGCGGACGCCCCAAGATCGTCGGCGTCCAGCCAAGACGTCGACTTTCCGAGTAACCTGGGCGTCTCTCTGGCTTCACTTGCGACGTTTGCCTCGGTTCTCACCGGCGCCTCGTACCTGTCACCCGTAGCCGGATTGCTACTGGCCGTCGTCGCGTTCGGGGAGGGGACGTTTGCCGGAGCGACGGCGATTTTGCTTGGCAGCGTTGCTCTCGCCTTGATGCTCTACGGCGCGGCACAGGGACTGGGTATGATTTGCGCGCTGGCTGAAAGAGCGGGCGTATCGATCGAGCCGCTGTCTCCTGCGAGCGAGGTTGCTCCGGCGCTGTCGCATTCGTAGCGACGAGATTCGCCGACGTTTCTAAGCGTTGAGGAAACGCATACGTCGGCGCGCGTAGATTGCGTCTATGCAGATCATTTCCAACCCTTTCGACTACGACGTCATCGTCGTCGGTGCTGGTCACGCAGGCAGCGAAGCAGCGCACGCATCGGCCAGGATGGGCGCTCGTACGCTGCTCGTCACGATGCGACTCGACGCCATCGCACAGATGTCGTGCAATCCGGCGGTTGGCGGCATCGGAAAAGGGCAGATCGCCCGCGAGATCGACGCGATGGGTGGATTGATGGGACGTGCGACCGACGCGACCGGTATTCAGTTTCGGATGCTCAACCGCAGCCGAGGACCGGCGGTGTGGAGTCCGCGCGCGCAGTCGGATCGGATGGCGTACGCGGCCTG
>CAXBBB010000540.1:0-2602 GCA_963973615.1 uncultured Rhodothermales bacterium
CCAGGGTGAGCTCTTCGGCCAGATCCTCCAGGTTGTGCCGCGCGTCGACCTCGAACGTGTCGGTGCTTCGGCGCAGGAGGAGGGCTTCTTCCTCATCGCGCTCGTCCTGCATGTCGCCAACGACTTCCTCGAGTAGGTCTTCCATCGTCAGCAGTCCCGCGGTGCCGCCGTACTCGTCGACGACGATGGCGAGGTGCGTCCGGCGGGCGCGCAGTTGGCGGAGTAGGGCGTCGAGTGGTTTGGACTCGGGAACGAAGAGGGCAGGACGCAGAAACTGGGCGAGGCTAAACGGCTGTTCGGGAGACGCTGCCGCCGAGAGCAGATCTTTGGCGTGAACCAGTCCTAGGATGTTGTCCAGATGCTCGACGTAGATGGGGAAGCGCGAGTGTCCGGTTTCGCGGATCGCAGCCAAGGCTTCGTCGAGCGTCGCCGACGCGGGCAAGGCGGCCAGATCGACACGCGACACCATGATCTCACGTGCCGTTGTCTGCCCGAACTCCGCCAGGGCGAAGAGCATGTCGCTCTGCTGCGTGTCGAGCGTCGGTGCCTCGTCGGCGATCCAGGCAATCAACTCGGGGTCGGCGGACTGCGCGTGCAGGTCGTCGCCGTCGTAATCGCCCAGAAAAAGCCGCGTGAGTACGTTGCGAGCGGGAAGCCGCGCCGCAGCCCAACTCGGAAAGGCGACCAGGCCAACAGCGCAGCCGACCAAAATCCCAGACGCGGCCAAACTGGACAGGCTAGGCGCAAGCGCAAAAAGCGTTACAGCAAGAGCCGAGGTGCACATCACCAGGGCGACGACACTTGCCGTACGCAGTCGGGTGCGGTGTCCGCTGGAGAGGGGACGCAATCTTTTGCCTGCCGTCAGAGCGGCGAAGGCAGCGGCGGCCAGGAGGGAGAGAACGGCTCCCGCAGTTACCACTAGAGGCGTATGCGAGAGCAGGCTAGACGCAGGGTCAGGGTCCAACGCGGGGGAGGACGGCGCCTCCGAATGGTGAAACGGACAAGTCGGTCCAATCTACAACGGCGAATGCGCCCAGAACACGAATCGTCAGCGCACGCGCGGCGCAGCTTTGGTATCGACGAACCAGACGTTGGACGTGTGCGGCGTCACGCAGGCGGCGGGTACCTCGGGGCAGGCGCCGCCGTCGGACACACGCTGGACGTGTTCGGTTTTGTCGTCGCCGAAGACGAGGTAGACGGCATGTTGCGCGCGGTCGAGCGCGTTGAGCGTAAGCGTCAACCGGTTGAGGACGGGCGAACTCGGTGGGGCAAGCGTGTGTGCTACGTCGCCGGGCAGGTCTCGGAATTCTGAGCCGGGAAAGAGCGATGCCGTGTGTCCATCGTCGCCCATGCCCATCACCGCTACGGTGATCGAGAAGCGGGCTCCCAGTGCTTCGTGTAGGCGGTTCTGGTACGTCTGCGCTGCGCCTTCGGGATCGTTCGCCGACGTAGTGGGCGGCTCCAAGATGCGCGACTCGTCAATGGGCGCATCGTTCAGAAACGTCGTCCGCGCTGCCCGGACGTTGCTGTCGGCGTGCGTGTGCGGCACACAGCGCTCGTCGACCCACACGATCCACAGGCGGTCCCACGGCACGTCGAGATCGAGCAGCGCGCGGTACGTGTCCGAAGGCGACGATCCGCCCGAGAGCGCTAGGCTCACCTGGCCGGATGTCGTGCGTAGGCATTGGGCGATGTACTCAGCGGCGGCTCTGGACGCTTCCGGTCGCGTATCGTACGGGCGAAACGTGGGGCGGGCGGACATGGCGGGATAAGGAGTTGGTGGAGCGTAGAAAGCTACGGTCACAGCGCTACTCTCTGGTCACCGTCCTGTAGCGATCCTGAGACGCGCGGACGCCGTCCTCGCCAAACGACCGGTACCAGGAGTTCAACTATGTGGTCGCGTACGAACTCTGAGCCAGAGACTGCGTGCACCTAGGCCGATTATCCCTCCCCACTTATGAGTGAAATGACTTCGACTTCCGGATACGACCTCACCCCTCTGCGCGGCCAGGCTCGCGAGCGCGCCGCAGACGCTGCTGGGTTGGGCGAGGAGGAGCGCCGCATTCTGCTTGATCACGGTACCGAGCGTCCAGGTTGTGGCCTGCTGCTCGACAACAAGAAAGACGGAACGTACGCGTGTAACCTGTGCGGATTGCCGCTTTTCTCCAGCGAGTCGAAGTTTGAGTCCGGCACGGGGTGGCCCAGCTTTTTTCAGCCCGTCGATCCGGCTCACGTCCGCGAGATCCGCGACACGTCATACGGTATGATCCGTGTCGAGAGTCGCTGCGCCCGCTGCGACGGCCACCTCGGCCACGTCTTTCCCGACGGACCCGCACCGACGGGAAACCGCTACTGCATGAACTCGGCTGCTCTGGAGTTTTTCCCTGAAGGAACCGAGCCAGATCAACGGACAGCGGCCCAATTCTCTGAGCAGTGACGGATTCTTCCGAACGTGAGTTCGAGATCGGGCGGATGCTACCCCCGTGGCACGTCTCGAGTATCGCGGGAGGCGACGTGCCGGATCTTGCGGCATTTGCGGGGCGACCGCTGCTGATCCTCTTGTTCGCGCTCGGGTGCCCAGGATGCCGATGGCGCGCGATCC
>CAXBBB010000541.1:0-2592 GCA_963973615.1 uncultured Rhodothermales bacterium
GCTACGACGACATCAAGTCGAGCCGCTACATTGGCCTGACCAGCGTCAACCAGCACATGAGGTCGACGGGAAGTAATGCCATGAAACGGTTGTTCGAGTTGATGGAGCCGGGCGGGAGCAACGAGGCCGTCCAGCACGTCATCACGCCGACGCTCGAAGTCCGCCAATCGTCTCACCGGGAGGAGCAACCGTGACCGACGAACAATGGATTTGGGGACTGACCAACGGCATCGCCAAGACGAAGGCCGAAGGATTGGGCGTCCGATACGACGGAAAGGTGCGCGACGTGTACACCGACGTAGACCGCGTTGTGCTCGTGGCATCGGACCGCATCTCGGCGTTCGATCACGTGCTGCGCCAGACGATCCCCTACAAGGGACAGGTGCTGACGCGTGTAGCACAATACGCCTTCAGTCAGATTGAAGGGCTTGTGCCGCATCACGTGCGCGAGGTACCGCATGGCAATGTGACGGTGGCTCATCGCTGCGCACCCTCCCCCATCGAGTTCGTCGTTCGCGGCTACCTCGCCGGGCATGCGTGGCGCGTCTACCGCGACGGCGGGCGCGACCTATGTGGCATGACCCTCCCCGACGGATTGCGAGAGGGCGAACGCTTGCCCACCCCCCTTCTCACCCCTGCGACAAAGGCTGAGCACGGACACGACGAAGACATCTCGGCGCGCGAAATCGTCGCCCGAGGTATTTTGACACAGGAGCGGTTCGACGAAGCCTATAGCGCCTCCCTCCTCCTCTTCGCGCGTGGAAGCGAGTCGGCAGCCGAGCGCGGACTGATCCTCGTCGACACCAAATACGAGTTCGGCTTGGACAACGAGGCCAGGCTCCGCGTCATCGACGAGATCCATACGCCCGACAGTTCGCGCTATTACTATGCCGAGGGGTACGAAGAGCGCCTGGCTTCGGGACAACCGCAGCGCCAGTTGAGCAAGGAATTCGTCCGCGAATGGCTGATGGACAACGGCTTCCAGGGCCGCGACGGTGAGACGATGCCCGATCTGACCGACGACTTTCGCGTCGAAGTCGGCAAGCGGTACGTCGAACTCTACGAAACCCTGACAGGCCGCACGTTCGAGCCCGACACTCGGCCCGTAGTAGAAACGCTAAACCGCCTCGCCCACGACCGATAAGGACGCAGACGGGGCGGTTTGTGCTTCATAACCGACTCGCTTCTCGTGATGACACGAGCAAAGCGGTTGGGTTAGCTGCCCATTGCGGTGTGGATGGCGTCGAAGTTGGGCATTTCGCCTGCGTTTTCGAGGACTTCGGCGTACTTCACGTTGCCGTCGGCTCCGATCAAGAACGCCGCCCGCTTGGAGATACGGGACAGTTTCATCGGCGTGAAGTCGCCGTCGTATTTGGCTCCGTAGGCCTGAGATACTTCGCCGTCGTGGTCGCTCAGGAGCGGGAAGTTGAGGCCCTGCGCCTTTTTGAACTCGGCGAGCGCGAAAGGTGAGTCGGTCGAGATACCGACGATCTGGACGCCCGCGCCCTGGTAGCGCTCGTTATCGTTATTGACCGTGTTCAGTTCGGTCGTGCAGACACTGGTAAAGGCGCCTGGAAAGAAGAGCAGCAGGACGGGATGCCCCTGTTGTTTGCTAAGCGTCCACGGCTCCATCGAAGCGGTGTGGAGGGTGAAATCGGGGGCAGCTTGGCCGGTCTGGACAGACATGGTTGGGGAGTTGGGTGAGGAGATGGAGGACAAACTCACCCGACCCGATACAGGTTCACGCTCCCTCCGTCACGCAAACCGCAGCGCGCGAACGGGATCGGCTTTAGCAGCCCAACGCGCAGGCAGATAGGCGGACGCCGTACTCAACACGATAGCGATGATGGGTACGACTACAAAGTCAAGCCACGCGAAATCGACGGGGGCGTGATCCAGGAAATACGCTTCGGGTGGCAGTGGGATGAACCCAAACTGCTGCTGCAACACGCCGACTACAACCGCGATGCCGACGCCGATCAGCGCTCCGCCGACGCCGACGAGCAGGCCGAGTAGCAAGAAGACCCGTCGCACTTGAGCCGGCGTAGCGCCCAAACTCGTGAGGACGGCGACTTCGGATGTCTTTTCGAGAACCAACATGAACAAGATGCCGATCAGGTTGAACGCCGCCACGACGACCAGAATACCGATGACCAAGGGCACAATGCTCTGCTGCAAGTCGATCCACGCGAACAGGTTGGCATACAACTCGAAGACGGTTTGCGCGAGGACGGGAAAACCAAACTCCGCTTCGATAGCGCGCGATTTGTCAAAAGCCTGCTGCACGTCGATCAGCGTGAGGTCGAAGCGTGTGACCTGGCCCGACGGGATGCCGAGCAGTCTACGCGCGTCGGTTTCGGACGTGAAGACGTACAACTCGTCGAAGTCGGAGAGGAACGTCTCGTACAGCCCAGTCACTACGAACGAGCGTGCCCGAGCCGTACCGCCGATACCTCCTCCCGTCGCTGGAGGAGAAAACGCTGTCAGCTTGTCGCCGATCTGCACGTCCATCTTGCGCGCCAGTTTTGCGTCCAGCGCGCTTAGCCCGTCGACGTCATGGGTGATAAGCGTTACCACCACCTTGTTGTAGAC
>CAXBBB010000542.1:0-2585 GCA_963973615.1 uncultured Rhodothermales bacterium
ATTGACCACCCGGCCGTCGGCGCGAGCCGTAGCGAGGTTGAGCAGCACTTCAGGCCGGTTCCCGCGCAGGGTCGCGCCCGCCATGATCCCACGTTCGACGTAATCAGGGACGGCAGTAAACGTCGACACGTGGGCCCGGGAAGCTGCGCGCTGCACCTCGCCCACATCAATGCCGCGCAGCGGCGCCACATATGCGATACTCACGCCTGCGCGCTCTAGTCTATCGCCCATTCCGGTCTCTCCCGCCTCGATCATCACCACTCGGACAGGCAGACGCCAGATGCGTGCTTTGTCGCCCATCGCACGGACTGCTTGGGCAAAAGCTTCCGCCGCACTGCGCGAGGCTCGGTACCGATCCTGATAGACCACGCCGAGCACCACTTCGTCTGTATCGCCATGCCCAGACGTATAGCCGAGCACGCTCATCATTAACTGCGCTTGCTTATCTGCGGGCAGCAGCACGTCTTGCGCCTGTACGAGAACCGGAGCAGCAAGCAGAACGCAGTCCAAGAGAACGAACGCACAGATAAGGCGGAGGCAGTAGCGCATCGTTACAGGGTTGCGCTAATGGACAATCGGACCTGGCGCCCCGGCTGAGGAAGCGTCTCGAAACGGAGCGACGGGCCTGCGGGGATGCGCCAATTCCGGTCGAATACATTTCGAATCTGAATGCGAGCACGTACGCGCTGCCACGCTGGCGGAGAGGTGTACGTCGCGTGGAGCATCCACCAACCGGGCGTCTTGACGGCATTTTCGAACCCTTGTACGCTACTATTGGCAACGACCTGCAGAGCCAGCATACCAGGGCGCCATTGCGCGTGCCCTCCGGCTTGGACAATGGTCGACGGTGCTCCGGGGAGCGGCTCATCGGCTGTGTGATCGTGTGCGCGCTGAAACGCTACTTGCGCGTAAGCTCCATGGTCCTCCCCCAGATACCGCAGTTCGGTCTCGACTCCAGCTAGATTCGCTTCAATTCGGTTCTCATAGAGCGAGAACGAACCCTCCTTGCCAGGAGGTGTCGCGATCAGATCGTGTATCCACGAGCGATATGTAGAAACCGAAAACGAGGTGCGGTCGGACCAGCGCTGGAGCCAGATGAGCTCGGCGCTGCGAAAGCGCTCCGCGCGTAAGGGGTCGATCTGGCCTCGCGTTCGATTCTCAAAGAGCGAGGCGACCCGAAACGACGAGGAGTAGAGCGCCTTGAAGCTCGTCCGCGACAGCGGCGTGTAAACGAGGGCTGCGCGTGGATTGAAACTGCGTGTGACCTCGTCTCCGTAAATGAAGTCATAGCGTGCGCCCGTTGTCAGGGTTAGGCGCGACGTGAGCCCCATGTCCTGCTCGGCGAAGACTGCCCCTTGAGAGAGCGACGTTTCTGCGCTCAGCAGCCCGTTGTTGAGCGTGTAGTACTGCTTGGGGTGACCACGCGACTCCCCACCAAAGCGCAGACCATACCAGGCGCGAGGCGTCCACGTAGCCTGGGCGATGCCTCCAAAGCCGGTATCGCTGCCCTCGGAATCGATTGAGATGTCGCGCCGCTCGCTGAAGCTCTGGACCGAGCCGTAAAACCAGTTGCCAAATACCTGCGCCGACGCCGAAAGCGACGGCGACAGCACGCGCTCAGCGGACAGACTGATGCGTGAGCGCTCGTCGACGGTCGTGAACGGCTGTTCGAGGCTAGACCCGAACGGGCGGGTCGGCACGCGTTTTTCGCGCATGCCATGTTCAGCCAGTAGCCGAATGCCTCGCCACTCGACCTGACCGAAGAGGTGATAGCCCCGCTCTCGATTGGAATCTTGGGTAGGCGTAAACCCCTCAGCGATCTCGGCGACCTGCTCGGCTCGGGCATTTCCCGAAACAGATACGGACCACGACACATCCCCCGCCTGATTGCCGAGTGAGATATGCGCCGCCGTTCCTTCATCGCCAAACTGGGTAAGGCGGGCCCGAGCCCCCGCCAGACGTACGCCTGATTTGGTGACGAGGTTGATGGCAACAGTAAGCGCGCCGGTACCGTAGCGGGCCGACCCAGGCCCTCGGATGACCTCGATGCGCTCGAGTGCGTCCATCGGAACGACTAGCCCGGCTTCAAGCGCCGTTCCACCGAAAATGTACTCGTGCGTACTCTCCCCATCGACCATCACGAGCATGCGGCGCCCTCGGTCATCCGGAAGGGAGAGCCCACGCGCGCCGATCTGCGCATACAAATAGTCGGTCGATGTGGTGAACCCACGCACATGCTGCAGAGCCTCGTCGAGCGTCTCATATCCATACCGGGCAATTTCTTCGGCCGAGATGATCGTTACCGACACCGGCTCGTCCCGCTCGGCCGCCCAGTAGGTGTCGCCAAGTTCGACGGGAGCAGCGAGCAGGTCGGACAGCACATTCGGTAGAGTCGCCGAGCCGTCGTCAGGGACAGGCTGCGCCAGAGACGGCATACTACCTATAAGTAGGAGGAGCGCAGAAATGAGGAAACGCACAGAGATCGGGGAGCGGGAGGAGCCTATCAACCCTATCGACCAATATCGTACCGGCTTTAATACCTCACCGGATCGTAGTAGCGAAGAACGTGTAGGCTCCCGCTGCTA
>CAXBBB010000543.1:0-2583 GCA_963973615.1 uncultured Rhodothermales bacterium
GGCGGCGCGCTCTCGGCCTGGGCGAACGTCCCCGGTTTCCGTTCGGACGGCGACTCGCGCCGCTCCGACTCGCTCGTCATCGCTCTCGACTCCAACCCGACCGAGATCGCCGTCGAAGCCGTCAGTTGGGGCGGCACGCGCTCGCAGCGCGTCGTCGAGACGAGCGATGCGAGCGCGCCCCTCTTCCGGGCACGCGTCGCGCCTTTGACCGGAGCGGGAACGGGCGTCCGCATCGCCGTCGATGGACTGACCGACCCGCAAACCGGCGTCGACCGGCTGGAGTACCGATTCCGCCTCGACGGGCAGGACATGATGTGGAGCAATTGGGCATCCGTGCCCCTCCCGGTCGCTGATGGGGCAGCGTCGGTCTCGGCGGCGTTTGAAGTGCAGTGGCCCGAGACGGACCGCATCGACCAGCTGAGCGTCCGCGTCGCCAACGGCGATGGACTGGCGCGCGACACCACGCTCGACCTGCGCCTGCTGGACTTCTCGCTTCCGCTCTACACCATTGACCGCCTGCGCGTCACGCGCGGGCGGGCGGAGTTGGAGGTGTTTCTTCGAGACGCGCGTGATCCCGAATCCGGCCTGACCGGGGTCGACGTGCGGACGCGCAGCGAGGGGCGGAGCGCGTTTGGCGCATGGCAGACAGTCCAACTCGACGAGCCGCTGAGGCAGCAGGCCGACGTGTCCGTCACGGTGCCCGTCGGAGGTGCCCAGATGGCTCAGGTTCGGATGCGGAACGGCTTCGACCTCGTCACTAATCCGGTCGACATCGACCTGACGAGCACGCTGCACGACCGGGTTGCCCCGCCAGAGCCGAGCGTTATGCTGCGCTATAGCAAGTCGAACGCTCAAAGCGTGTCGTCCTATCCGCTGGCGCTCTCGGGTTGCTCCGACGCTGAATCGGGAGGAGCGAAGGCGCGAGCCCGTCTGTTTGAAGGCGAGCGGGCCCTACCGTGGCAACCCGTTACCTGCTCGGACCAGGAGAGCACGACAAACTTCTCGGTAGCCACCACGACACCGATTACGACTGTCGAGGTCGAGGTCACGGACGCAGCGGGCAACACCGGCACCTCTACTCACGCGCTTTCGGCTGTCGGCACTCCGCGCGTGTTCGCGCGGAGGCGCGAGATCGGTCTCGCCTTTGACGGCAAGCTGCTGATCTCTGTCGATGAGGGCGACGCGCCTGTCCACCGCGTCGAGGTGCGCGGACGCGTCTGTGGTCAACCGATGACAGGGTGGGTGAGCGCAGACTATACCAGTTCCTCGTGGTTTGGACGCCTCCTCTTCCAGGCTGCGCTTCCCGCGCTTGACGCGCAGCGTGACTTCTCCGACCTCGCCAGCCTGAGCGCGCGCATCCACTCGGCAACCGGGACGACTGTCCAGGACGTCGTCGAGCCGCTCGACTGTGCGCCCGCTTCATCCGTAGACGCAGACGCGCCATGATCCGCTCGCTACTCGTTCTGCTGCTCGTGGCATTGTCCGCGGTACCGACCGCATCGGCGCAGCCCGAACCGACCGTTCGGGCGCTGCGCCTAGACGACGGGCGCGCGTTCGTCTACCACACCGACCTGTTTCCGCCCGGCAGCGGCTTCCACGTCTACCGCGATGGCGAGCGCCTGACGCCCGATCCCGTCTACCCGCCGCGCGACGCCGCCGAGCTTCAGACCCTGCTGGGCGACAGCCTGTTCGCCGAGCTTTCGGGCGCGCTGGCTCGCCGCGAAGCCGACCGCGTCGGTGCCGACACGGTCCGCGCGCTGACGCCCTACGACGCCTTCATTCTGCTCCGCGCCGATCCCATCGCCGGGCTGACCTACACGTTTCTCGAACCCGATCTGGCTCGCGCGCTGGGCCGCCTCTACGTCGACTCGAACCCGCCGGGCGGACGCGTGACGTACCGATTCGCCGAGGTCGACGCGCTGGGGCGCACGACGGGGCGCGACGTGGCGAGCACGCTGCGACTCGAGCGCTCCGACTTGCGCCGCCCCGACCGCCTGGAGTACGAGCAAAACGACCAGATCGTCGAACTGACGTGGCGCTACCCGCGCAACCGCAGCGGCGACGCGCGCGACTTCGCCATCGCGTTCGACGTGTTTCGGCTGGAGAACGATGGAGGCCGGACACGCCTCAACCGCCGACCCCTGCTGCGCAACGCGCTCGAAGATCGCCACCTGTTTTTCTACGAGCCTGAACCCGGCGAGCAGACGATTCGGCTTGCCGTCCGCGCCCGCGATGTGGCGCAGCAGGCCGGTCCGATGAGCGAGGCGCTGACCGTCGAACTCGTCGACCAGATCGCGCCGGGCGTGCCGCCGGTCGTCAACGCGCAGGTGGTGGGAGAGGGGAGGGTCGTCGTGCGGTGGCAGGCGCCGCCGGACGCCGACGTGGCGGGCTACCGCGTCTACCGCCACATCAGCCTGACGGGCGATGACGACCCCGAGCGTCTCCATCGCGGACTGATCGGCGCGGCGACGCGGACGTTCGTCGACTCGTCGGCGGTCGTCGGGACGACGTTCTACCGCGTCCAGGCCGAAGATGAGGCGGGCAACGTGGGCGCGCTCTCGGCGGCGGCGCGCTCATCATGGG
>CAXBBB010000544.1:0-2582 GCA_963973615.1 uncultured Rhodothermales bacterium
GCTTGCGGCTGGCTAGAGGAGGTACCTGCCGAGTTGCGGCGCGGGTAAGTAGCTGGGGTGCGTGAGCGTACGACTCCCCATTCGAGAACGCTTACGTGTGCGACCGCACCTTTGTCTGTGCGCGATCGCGGTGCAACGCGGTGACCATTAGCTTAGGCGTTTGGTGCTCTTACTGAAACGGAAGCTGGCGGTGTCGGGCTGCGTCGAATGCGGCGTCCAGCTTCCCGGCTCATCCGTCGTCGCGCTTTGTGCGCTAGAGCTCTCGTTTGATGCCCGGTCGTAGGCGTTTCCATTCACATCTTTGACGATAGACCTCCGTAGCGCGTGCTTTGTCGGACTCTATCCAATGGTGATGGATCACGCGTTCACTTCACCTATCGGTAAAGGAGGTCAACTCGATGTAGGCTCCTGCCGAGCGCGGTGTCCTCAGGCTGCTCAGTTCGGCTTGTACTCTATACCTCATAAGCTCCCTCTAGAATGTTGCGCGCGCTTCTCCTGTCGGCACTGTTGGTTTCAGGATGCTCTTCTGTCGTGGGTGTCGTCGAACCCATCGGGCAAGACGATCTGCTTCCGGCAGGCACAGCAGAGTCTGTCGGACTCGACTTCTCGTACCTCGACAGGGTCTCGCGTCATTTCTCGGAGGAAGTCGACCACAAGCTCCACAGTATGCTGGTCGTGCGGAACGGGCTTCTCGTGTTCGAGCAGTATTACAATGGCTTCGGCCCGCACAACCCCCACGACCTTCGCTCTGCAACCAAGAGTATCACGTCGCTTCTCACGGGTATCGCCATCGAGCAAGGGGCAGTGGCGAGCGTAGACGCTCCGCTCATGGACTACCTTGCCCGCGAATACCCCAACGTCCAACACAAAGACGACATCTTGCTCCGTCACCTCCTGACCATGAGCAGCGGACTCGACTGCGACGATGGAGACCGCTCGACACGGGGGCAGGAGGACCGGATGTATCGGTCGAAGGATTGGGTTGGGTACTTTCTCTCGCTGGAGCAGCCGTACGCGCCCGGCGACACTACACGGTACTGTACGGCGGGCGTCGTGGCGCTGGGAGAGGCTATCGCTCAAGGAGCAGAGCAGGACTTCGCCGCATTTGCAGACGACGTACTGTTCGGTCCGCTCGGAATCCAGAACTACCGCTGGTCGCGATTCGACGAGGGGCGAAAGGTCGATACCGGCGGTCACCTGCTGCTCACCCCTCAGGCGATGGCCAAAGTGGGAATCCTCGTGTTAAACGAAGGGCGGTGGGGGACGGAGCAAATCGTGCCAGCCGATTGGATTGAGCGTTCGGTACAGCCTCGGACAACAATCAACGGCGAGCCGTATGGGTACCTCTGGTGGCGCAACACCCTCCGGTATGGAGGGCCTGACGGCATGGCCGTAGACGTGATCTCGGCCCGAGGCAATGGGGGCCAGGTGATCTTCATAGTGCCCGAGCACGACTTGGTGGCTGTGTTCACCGCCGGGTATTACAACTCGGACGATACCCAGATCATCTACAACACCTTCTATAACGCGGTCCTGACCTCGCTTCCGGAATTGCGAGACTACCTCCCGAGCGGTTCGTAACCGGAGCCATCTACTCGGGATGCAGTACGGGTCAACCCGAAATAGCGAACCCCTCGCTTTCGATGGCCGCGATCACGTCGGAGCGAACTTCGCGTTGTTCGTAGGCGACGGTCGCCGTTCCGATGGCGACATCTTTGGCCTGAGCACCGTCGACGCGGTCAATGGCTTGGCGGACGGCGCGGACGCAGTGGTCGCAGGTCATTCCGGTGATGGTGAGCGTTTCCTGAGCGGCAGTATCTGACATGACGAGGGGATGGGAAAAGAATGCAGTTCAACGGGAGGCGTCGAGCGCGGTTCGGGCATGGACCTGGGAGCGACGTTCGTTACCTTTGTCCGGCTCCACCACGCGCGCTCTTGGACGACTTCTCCGCCTACCTCACCCTCGGCTTGTCGCACATCCTCGACGTGCAGGGTTACGACCACATCCTGTTTATCGTCGCGTTGGTAGCTGCGTACACGCTCAGCGATGCGCGGCGCCTGCTGTGGCTGGTGACGGCGTTCACGGTGGGACACAGTATCACCCTCGCGTTGGCGACGCTGGGGTTGGTAACGGTCGACAGTGGGCTAGTCGAGGTGCTGATTCCACTGACGATTGTCGCGACAGCGCTGTTCACGATCTGGCAGGAGCGACAACCGGCTGGACCGTACGAGGCCGAATCGAAACGCTCGGCCTATATGCGATATGTGCTGGCGGCCGGGTTCGGGCTGATCCACGGACTGGGTTTCTCCAGTTTCCTGCGTGCGGCGCTGGGCGGCGAAGAGTCGCTGGTCGTGCCGCTGCTGGGCTTCAATGTCGGGTTGGAGTTGGGGCAGATCGTCATTCTGCTCGGCATCCTGCTCGTCGGGCTGGCGGTGACGAAGTTGGCCGGGCTAACCGACCGCGCGTGGACGTTGGTGCTGTCTGGCGTAGCGCTGGGTGGCGCGCTGACGCTGGTCGTGGACGCGCTGGCAGGGTAGCGGCGATGGAGATCTGGCAGGACCCAGCCGACCTATCAGATCCG
>CAXBBB010000545.1:0-2564 GCA_963973615.1 uncultured Rhodothermales bacterium
TAGCTGCTGTCGATCCACTGCGGGGTGTTCTGCAAGTACTCGACGAAACCGAACGGGTAGTGCGACGGCGAGAGCGAGACGTAGAGGTCGGAATCTGCGGCTTTCACCTGGCGATACATGCGACCCAGAAACTGAGTCAGTTTGCTGCCGCGCCAGATCAGCCAGTCGTTGTCCTTGGTGTTCGTCGGCGCCGTCCGTCCGGTCTCGGCGAGGTAGAGCGCCTTGGTGTAGTCGTCGTATCCGGCCTCGCTGGGCGTCGCCGGGAGGCGGTCGTCGCCCTGGACGCCGTCTACGTCGTAGGTGTCCAGCACTTCCTGAATCAGGTCGAGCATCAGGCCCTGGGGACCGGGGTGCAAGCCGTTCATCCAGTCGAAGCCGTTTTTGACGACCAGCTTGCCGTCCGTTCCGATGGCGGCCCACTCGGGTTTTTGCGCGATGATGTGCCCGCCGCCCTGCGAAAACGAAGCGGCGAAGCCGAACTCGAACCACGGAATCACCTCCAGCCCGACACGCCGCGCCTCGGCGACGACTTCGGCCAGCGGATCGCGCTGCTGGTTGACGTAGGTCAAGTCCTGCCGGTACTGCTCGCCGAACGTATCGGCCATCACCTGCGACGGGTAGAGCGTGTAGCCCTTGTTCCAGACGACCGGGAAGACGACGTTGAAGCCGTTGGCGGCGAGGTAATCCATTGCCGACGCAATGTTTTCCTTGCTGATCAGCACGTCCGACGCCACGTTGGTGAGCCAAACCCCGCGTACGCCTTCGTCGGGCGGAGTGGTCTGAGCGTTCGCCGATGAAACGAAGGAGAGGAGCAG
This sequence comes from uncultured Rhodothermales bacterium, assembly GCA_963973615.1. Classification (GTDB taxonomy): domain Bacteria; phylum Bacteroidota; class Rhodothermia; order Rhodothermales; family BA12; genus CAXBBB01. The sequence continues at coordinate 816 of CAXBBB010000545.1, forward strand.
GGCGAGAAGCGAGAAGAGACGCACAGGCAAAGAGCGAAAAGGAGAAGGCGAGTTAAAGATGCGGCAACGCGGTAGGCTCCCGGAAGCAACGATATATGTATGGAAGCGCTTTTCTGTTTGCGTAAGCGCTTACACAAATCGAGATAACGACTCGATCACCGTATGTTCACCGTCCCTTCCAATCACCACTAAACGCCTCATATGCGCCTAACGCTACTCCTCTTACTCGCGCTCGTCGCCGCCTTGCCTGCCCAAGCGCAGCAGACGTCGACGCTCTACGAAATCGCCTACAAAGGCACGCCCGTCACCGTCGACGCCCAACTCACCGACTGGAACGACGCGCAGTGGATTTTCCTGAGCCAGGACAAAGTCAATTTCCGCAACGCTGCTGGAAACGTCATCCAAGGAGTGCCAGAAAGTCCCGCCGACTTCTCGGGCTACTTCGCCATGAAGATGGACGACGAGGCGATCTACTATGCCGCCATCGTCCGCGACGAAGGCACACCGATGATCGACACGCCGTCAACGCCCAATCTCGCGTTCAACTTCGACCACGTCTCGTTGTATCTCGGTCTCTACGACATCGGCGACCGCGCCGGATCACCACACGAAGAGGCCAACATTGAGATCTACGCGCCCAACAACGCCGACACACTTCAGGCGGAGCGCACGTATCGCGTCAAGCCGGGGAGCGACAACACGACAACGACGCTTGGTCCGGACTATCAGTTGCTGTTCCGCGCTGTCGAGTACACGGCTAACGGCTCGACAGTGACGGGCGAAGCTGCACGCGCCTTTACCTACAATGGGGCGCTCGTCGACACGACGGTTGCCGGACTGACAGGTGCCAGCCGGTTGTTCGACAATGAGAAGGGTTACTACCTCGAATGGAAAGTGCCGTTTGCAAGCCTCGCTGGAACGATTTCCAAAAAGGTCGGCGGTGCTTATGCGCTCGCCAACCTGGAATGGCCGACTTTCGTCCCTGCTGATGGCAAGACCATCGTATTCGACGCCGACATCACGGACAAGGACGAAGGCGATCAGGGCCTGAATCGCTACCTCCGTATCGGCGACAAACCCGCGCTCTTCCGCGACTCCAAGAGCTTCTCGATGCGCGGCAAAATCGTCGACGTGAGCAAAGAAGGCAACTTCGCCCCGTCGAGCCGCTACTTCATCGACTACAAGCCGACGCAGAACGTCACCATCGACGGATCGACCGACGACTGGCGCGACGCTGCATTTATCGGTCTGAGCCAGGACAAGTACAACTTCCTGACGTCAGGCGGCTCGCCGATCCAGGGACGCCCTGCCGATCCCGATGATTTCTCAGGCCACATCGCCGTCAAGATGGACGACACCAACTTGTATTTCGCCGCGCGCATCAGCGATTCCGGTACGCCGATGATCGACACGCCTGCGACGCCCAACTTGGGCTTCAACTTCGATCACGCATCGCTTTACCTCGGTCTGTACGATATCAGCAATCTACCCGGTTCGCCGCACGTCGAGAAGAACTTCAACTTTACCAACGCCGATACGGTCGTCACGGAATCGGCAGGCAGCGGATATCGCATCAAGCCGGGAACGGACGATACCGAGTCGACGATTGGACCGGACTACCAGATCATCATCCGCGCGCTCGACTATGGTGGCGATGGAGCCGTCGTCACGGGAGCCACTGTGTCGGAATACAACGGCGCACGCGTCGACTCGACCATCACGACCACAACGGTGTCGACGAGCCTCTTC
>CAXBBB010000546.1:0-2557 GCA_963973615.1 uncultured Rhodothermales bacterium
GCATGGAGCCGCATGGAGCGTGCCAGCTAGTCGTTCTGCACGCAGAGTAGCATGATGCAATAACAGACAAATGGTACGTCGTCCGGTTCGTCGTCCTTGATGTCAGCGCGAATCATGAGGAGCGGCGTCCGGGGCCAGTGGCGCGAACGCGAGGTCGCCAGCAGATCCATCGCCCGCGTCGGCGAGGGCACGGCGCAGGCGTCGGCCCTGGATGACGGCGTAGAGAGCGGGAATCATGACGAGCGTGTGGACGGTCGACGTGACCAGTCCGCCGACCATCGGGGTGGCGATGCGCTGCATGACTTCGGCTCCCGTCCCCGTTCCGATCATGATGGGGATCAGGCCGATGATCGTCGTGAAGACGGTCATCAGTTTGGGGCGGACCCTATCGACGGCTCCCTCTTCGAGCGCGGCTTTCAGGCGATCTACGCTCGTCAGCCTTCCCTCGCGCCGCCACCGAGCGACGGCCTCGTCGAGGTAGACGTGCATCACGACGCCCGTCTCGGCGGCCAGACCCGCGACGGCGATCAGGCCCACGCCGACGGCTATCGAGAAGTTGTAGCCCAGCGCCAGCATCAGCCACACCGCGCCGACGACGGCGAACGGCAGCGGGATCATCAGCAGCAAGGCTTCCTCGGCGCTCTTGAAGTGGAGAAAGAGTAGCAGGAAGATCAGCGCCAGTGTGATCGGGATGAGGACGGCCAGCCGGGCGTTGGCGCGCTCCAGGTACTCGTACTGTCCGCTCCATTTGAGCGAGTAACCAGGCGGCATCTGGACCGACGCCGTGACTGCCGCGCGCGCGCGGTCGACGTAGCTGCCGATGTCGGCTCCCTCTTCCAAGTCGAGGTAAACCCAGGCGTTGGGGCGGGCGTTTTCGCTCTTGATCATGGGCGGGCCGGTCTCGAACGAAAAGTCGGCCACGTCGCCCAACCTCACCTGGGCGCCGGACGGTGCGGGTATCAGGACTTGGCGCAGCGCGGGCACGTCGTCGCGGAGGGCGCGCGGGTAGCGGACGAGCACGTCGTAGCGTTCCAGACCCTCGACCGTCGTCGTGGCGACCGTTCCACCGACGGCGGCGGCGATCACGTCTTGCACGTCGCCCGACGTGAGGCCGTAGCGGGCGGCGCGTGCGCGGTCGACCGTGATGTCGAGGAAACTGCCACCCATAACGCGCTCGGCATAGGCGCTGCGCGTGCCTTCGAGTGGGCGCGTGGCGGCTTCGACCTCGCGGGCCAGGCGTTCGAGCACGGCGAGGTCGGGTCCGGCGATCTTGACGCCGACGGGTGTCTTGATGCCTGTCGCGAGCATGTCGATGCGCGTCTTGATCGGACTCGTCCATGCGTTGGTGAGGCCCGGAAACTGGACGGCGCGGTCCAGCTCGGCAATCAGGTCGGCCCGCGAAAGGCCGTCTCGCCACTCGGACTCGGGTTTGAGTATGATCGTCGTTTCGAGCATCGAGAGCGGCGCGGGGTCCGTCGCCGTGTTGGCGCGCCCGCTCTTGCCGAAGACGCGTTCGACTTCGGGGAACGAGGCGATGATGCGGTCGGTGCGCTGCAAGATCTGCGCCGCCTCGCGCGGACTGATGCCGGGCAGCGTCGTCGGCATGTAGAGCAGATCGCCCTCCCAGAGCGGCGGCATGAACTCGCTTCCGATCTGCGGGAATGGCACGTACTCATCGCCCAGCAGCAGGCGCTGGACAGGCAATATGGTAAATGCGAGCAGTCCGAAGCCGACGATCAGCACTAAGGCCGGGCGCTTCATCGTGCCACGGATGATCGGGCGGTACGCACGGATAAAGAAGCGCGCGATGGGGTTTTGCTGCTCGCTGCGGATCTTGCCCTTGACGAAAATCGCCATGAGCGCAGGCACGAGCGTGACGGCGAGGATCGACGCCGCCGCCATTGCAAACGTTTTGGTGAGCGCGAGCGGGCGGAACAGGCGGCCCTCGACTTCGCCCAGCGTAAAGACGGGCAGGAAGCTGACCGTCACGATCAGCAGCGAGAAGAACAGGCTCGGCCCGACCTCTTTTGCCGCTTCGATGACGGCGTGCAGGCGCTCGGCTTCGGTGAGTTGGGGCGGTTCGTCGGTGGACGGATCGTCAGGCGCGCGTTTGCCGGCGCGGGCGCGCTCGATGTGTTTGTGGGCGTTCTCGACCATCACCAGACTTGCGTCGACCATGACGCCGATGGCGATGGCGAGTCCGCCCAGGCTCATGATGTTGGCGTTGATGCCCAGCAGGCGCATCACGCCCAGTGACATCAGCAGGCCGACGGGAATCGTGACGACGGCGACGAACGCGCTGCGTGCGTGGAGCAGGAAGACGAGCACGATCAGCGCGACGACGAGCAGTTCCTCCCAGATGCGCGTCGTGAGCGTGTCGACGGCGCGTCCGATCAGCGCGCTGCGGTCGTACTCGGTGACGACTTCGACGCCTGGCGGCAGGCCCGGCCCTAGCTCGGCGATTCGGGTTTTGACGCGTTCGATGGTGGCCTGGGCGTTCTCGCCGTAGCGCATCACGACGATGCCGCCGACGACCTCGCCCTCGCCGTTCACGTCG
>CAXBBB010000547.1:0-2554 GCA_963973615.1 uncultured Rhodothermales bacterium
GATGAACAGGCAACTGGCGACGGTCAGGTACGTGCCGTTCTCCATCGTCCACGTCAGGAAGGTGCGGATGATCTCGTCTATCGAACGTGAGGTAGAGCCTGCCGACAGCGCACCGGCGCCGACTTGCTCGATCATGCGCTCCTTGTAGTCAGTTAGCGCATGCACGATGAGGTTGAACGCCGTCGCCATGACGACGAAGCCCAGCGGGTTGACGTACCGTTTGCGCTCGCCTCGGAGGTAGCGCCCAATGACGTGCCCCGGCTTGAACATCATGTGCCGCAGCGTGAGTAGCAGGCCGTGTTCGAGATGGAGAAACCGACGTCGAAACTCACCCCACAGCGCCTTGAACGTCAGCCGGTTACCGTCGAGGGCGTGTTGGCCGCAGATACCGCAGTACGGACCGTGCATTGGCGCGTCGCAGTTGGCACAGGTGGTCGAGTCGTCTGCTCTCTCTGTAGCGAGTGGTAACACCGAAACTGGGGCAGGGAGAGGCGAAAGGCTCGGCATACGCAGGTGTAGGAAGACACAGCAGAATACTAGGCAACTGTCTTTCCAGCAACCCATTTACAGCGCGTGCTCGGTCTGCAAAACGAAAAAGCCTGCCAAGTCGTGATGACCTGACAGGCTTGAACGGTGTGGGCAAAGCCCATCAACGGATCGCAGACCCTCAGCCGTTGGCGACGATTTCGTGCTCGGCGAAGAAGTAGTTGGCTTCGATGCGGCCGTTTTCGGCGCTGTCCGAACCGTGGGCGGCGTTGCGGCCCAGGCTCTCGGCGAACTGCTTGCGGATCGTGCCTTCGGCAGCGTCGGCGGGGTTGGTCGCACCGATCACTTCGCGCCACTTGGCGACGGCGTCGTCGCGCTCCAAGACGAGGGGGACGCAGGCACCGCTCGACATGAACTCGACGAGTTCGCCAAAGAACGGGCGTTCTTTATGGACGGCGTAGAAGCCACCGGCTTCTGCTTCGGTCAGGCGGACGAGTTTCATCGCTTTGACAGCGAAGCCCTCTTTGAGGATGCGGTCGAGGATAGCTCCGGCGTGTCCGTTTGCGACAGCGTCGGGCTTGATGATGGCGAGAGTGCGTTCCATATCGGAAGGAGAGTTCAAAAGTGAGCCACCAACCTACGAATCGCCCTGCCCAGACCGCACGTGCGCTTTTGGCAAACGAGCGACGCGCGTCTACCGAACCGCGTCGAGGTGGAGCGTGCCTTTATACGTCTCGAACGCGACCGTCGGCCCACCACTTCCCATGCGCCCTCGGGCGACCCCATCGCGGACCTGAATCGGGAGGTCGGTGTCGAGGTTGCCTTTACGCCCCAGGTCAGCGTCGAGCGCGAAGCCTGCACCGTAGGGCACGATCAGTCGCACGCTGCCTTTGTACGTGTCGACGGTGACGCCACCGGATAGGTCGGCGAACGCGATCTCTACGTCGCCTTTATACGTGTCGACTCGGGCCCCACCACGTACGGCTCGGACGCGCGCTATGCCCTTGTACGTGTCGATGTCGACATCTTGGGCACCGTCGACCGAGATATTGCCTTTGTAGCTCTCGACTTTCACGTCGGCCTGCATCCCAACGATCGTGATCTCGCTTTTGTAGTCGTCGACGTTCAACTTGGCACCGCGTGGCATCCGAATCGTATAGTGGACGAAGGGCAGGCTGACGCTGTTGCTCATCGTGATGCCCAGAAAGCGGCGGCTCTTGGACTCCCTGACGCGCTCGTAATCCGACTCGATCGATACGCGGCTGTTTGAGGCGTCGAACTTCACGTCGACCAACTCGACGGCATCTTGGTCGTCGTCCGCCGTGATTCGCACGTCGATCTGCACGTGGTCGCGGTCCCAGGCTTCGACATCGACCGAGCCTTTATAGGTATCGACTACCAGTACGCCGCCCGCGCGCAGCGGATGCTCGAACTCCATCGAGCGGTCTTGCGCGAGAGCGGGCGCTGCAACGAATAGCAGGAAGGCGAGGGTGGAGAGCGTGCGCATAGCGGTGCGGGTGTTGATGCTGCAGCCTACGGAGCGCTCGCTCTCCAGGTTACGCTACTCGCCGTCGCCGACCTGCACTTCGATGTCGGGGCCGGAGTCCGCTGCCGGAGCGCTGCCGCCGCGACCGACGAAGAACCACACGCCGAGCGCGAGGACGGCGAGAACGAGAATGACGATGGCGACGGATGCCACGTTGCTTGAGCTTTCTTCGGCCATAAAAGTGATGGAAAGAAAAGAGGAAAGGGAGTCCTACTGGGGACGATACTTCTCAAGCTCATGCATTCTGCGTAGGTCGGTTGCAACTGTTTGGGTCGCACACTCCTCATTTAACGTGAGGACTGAGGACCGGTACGTTCCGGCGGTATTGATCCCAGTTCGGCGGGCGGACGAAGGCCGTGCGAACCTGCTTCGCACCACTCTTGTGAGGCTGTGAAATAGAGAGTCACGGGGTTGCATGTGCGGATCAATCCGAGTGGCAGAGAATTGGGCGGTCCTCGAATCCAAACACCCCCTTACCATGAAACACCTCTTATCTCTTCTACTACTACTGCTCCTCGTTGG
>CAXBBB010000548.1:0-2554 GCA_963973615.1 uncultured Rhodothermales bacterium
GAGCCGTTTCAGGCGATCTACATCGCGCGTCCATCGCTGCTGCTGGGCGAGCGCGACGAAGACCGGCCCGGCGAGCGAGTGGCCCAAAAGGTCTTGGGCACACTGGCGCCGATCTTGCGCGGCCCACTCGCCAACCTGCGCCCGATTCACGCCGAGGCTGTCGCCCGCGCGCTGATCGCCGTCGCGCAGAACGGACCGGGCGGCGTACGCGTCTACGAACCCAAGCACCTGCACCGCTTGAACGACGATCCACTGTCCTCCAAAGCGCTGCTGGGCCGCGACCGTCTCCTACGCTAAACCGCCCTCCTATGCGCTCCGCCTTCACCGACTTCGTGCCGACGTTCGTCATCGTGGCGGCGCTCTGCTTTTTCGCGTTCGACCTGTCGCTCATCGTCTCGCTGGCAATAGCAGCAAGCGCAAGCATCGCCGTAGCCCTCGCTCTGCCTGCAATCCGCCGCCGAACAGGACCGCCGACCGAGAACGACCTGTGGCCGGCTCGCTCGCCGTCGTCAAGCTGTTCTACGAGGAGCCGTTCTCGATGGAACCCGTCGCCCTCGACCTGGACCCCGACGCCCGCCCGCGCGCAAATCCCGAATCGTTTAGGATGAGCGGTTTGGAAGCACTGCTCGGCGCCCCGCGTGCGTTTCGCGCCTACCTCGCCGGAACGCAGATGGAAGACGGACAGAGCGCTCGCGTCGGTTTGACCGCGTTGGACGACACGTCCGTCTGGGCCGATGCGCTAGCGATGACGTTGGGATCGACCGGCTGGCACGCGATGATTGACGGCAAAACGCGCGCGTTGTCGCCGTCGGAGTTTGGGCGACGCCTCGCAACGGCTGATGCCGACGGCTTCGTTCAGCACGCGCCCGCCGAAGCACGCGCCCTCCTCGGAGCCGCGACGCACCCCGACCGACGCCGCGCGCTGCCCGCGATCCTGACTCTGCTCGACGCAGGCGCGACGCTCATCCTACCCGAGCCCTCCCACGACGGACGCGACCTGTCCATTTTCTCGCCATCGCCGATCCGGTCGCGGATCGAAGCCGCGTGGCGATCCGACCCGCGACCGACCGCACGCCGGTTCAGCGCGCCGTACCAGAAGATGCGGTCCGAGCACAAGTTCTATTTCGAGGCGTGGGCGCTGGACGAACTCCATCCCGCCGTCGAAGAAATCTCCTGACGCCATGTCCCTTCTGAACACGCAATCGGTCGACGATCTAAGTTGGATGCAGCGCGCCCGGGCGTTGGCCCTGCGCGGATTGGGACACGTCAGCCCCAATCCGCTCGTCGGCTGCGTTGTCGTCTCCGAGGCGGGCGAAGTACTCGGCGAGGGCTGGCATGAGCGCTACGGCGAGCCGCACGCCGAACCCCATGCGCTAGCCGACGCCCGTGCGCGCGGGGCGACTGACGACGACCTGCGCGCGGCGACAGTGTACGTCACCCTCGAACCGTGCGCGCATCAGGGAAAAACACCCCCATGCGCCGACCTGTTGATTCAGACGGACGTGCGCCGTGTCGTCGTCGGCATGCGCGATCCATTTCCGGCTGTCGATGGCAAGGGGATCGAAAAACTACGCGCCACAGGTATCGATGTGACGGTTGGCGTCGACGCTCAGGCGTGTTGGCGGATGAATGAGGCGTTCGTCCACCACGTCCGCACCGGGCGACCGCTTGTCACGCTGAAAATCGCACAGACGCTCGACGGCTACACGGCAACCCAGAGCGGCGACAGCAAGTGGATCACGTCCGAAGAATCACGCCGCCACGTCCACCGCCTTCGCGCCACGAGCGACGCCGTTTTAGTCGGCAGCGGCACGGCTCGCGCCGACGACCCCCACCTGACCGTTCGCCACACGACCGGCCCGCAACCCTTCCGCATCGTCCTCGACCGCGCAGGCGATCTGCCGCCAAGTCTCCACGTGTTCAGGGATGAGTATGCCGCATCCACCGTCGCCATCGTCGCCCCGGATGCAGACCCAGCCTACGCCGATGCCCTCCAATCGTCGGGCGGACGCGTTCTCCACATCCCGACGGACGGCGAACACCTCGACCTCGCCTCTCTCCTCGACGCTCTCGGGCGCGGCGACGCGGGAGTGCCCGTGCAATCGCTGCTAGTCGAAGGCGGACCGCGCCTCGCCTCTGCCCTGCTGAGCGCCCCTCACGCCGACCGCCTACTCGCCTTTATCGCCCCGATCTGGCTCGGAGACGGACGCGCCGCCTTCTCGGGTAACGCACCTGCCCGTATGGACGACGCCACTCGTTGGCCCGAATCCAATTGGACCACGATAGGCGACGATGCGCTGCTGACGGCCTACCGCCACGCCGCGCCCGACTGGATTGCGGAAAACCAGTGAACGTGACCTGCGGGGCTTCCCGACTGCGCCGCCGCTAGGGGAATCGCAAACGACATATGGAGCTCGCTAAGCCCGTTCGTAGCCCTTCTGCTCCCTAGCCTCCTCTGACTCTAAAGGCCCTTTTGCCCCAAATCACCTCTCCACCCCCGGGAGTCTGCCCACCTACTCGGTCCCGCTCCACTTTCCACCCAGACAGAAGTACG
>CAXBBB010000549.1:0-2546 GCA_963973615.1 uncultured Rhodothermales bacterium
TACCTGCCGTCCCCATGCGTTTTAGGACGACTCTCTGGCTCCTCGCGCTCGTTGCGCTTCCCGCCGCTGCACACGCCCAAACGGGCAAGATTGCAGGCCGCGTCGTCGACACGTCGGGCGAGGCGCTGATCGGCGTCAACGTGCAGATCGACGGCACCCAGCAGGGCAACACGACCGACCTAGACGGGTACTACGCTATCCTCAACGTTCGTCCCGGCACGTACTCCGTTCGCGCCAGCTACGTCGGCTTTGCGGCTCAGACAGTCGAGGGCGTGCGCGTGCAGATCGACAAAACCGCCGAGATCGACTTTCGGATGGCCGAAGAGTCGTTCGTGGGCGAGGAAGTCGTCGTGACGGCCGAGCGCCCCCTCGTTCAGCGCGACCTGACCTCTTCGAGCGCCAGCGTGTCGCGCGAGCAGTTGCAGTCGCTTCCCGCCCAGTCGTTTCAGGACGTCGTCAACTTGCAGGCGGGCGTGAGCGAAGGCCACTTTCGAGGGGGACGCATCGGCGAGGTAGCCTACCTCGTCGACGGCATCCCCGTCAACGACGTGTTCGACGGCTCGTTTGCCTATCAGGTCGAAAACGACGCCATCCAAGAGATCGAGATCATTTCGGGCACGTTCAACGCGGAGTACGGACAGGCTCAGAGCGGCGTCGTCTCTATCGTCACCCGCGACGGAGGCTCCACGTTCGAGGGCAGTCTCAACGGCTACGTCGGCGGCTACGCGACCACCGACAGCGACCTCTTCGAAGGCGCCAGCGGACTGGGCACATACGAAACGCAGGGCACGCTCTCAGGTCCGATCTGGGGGGACAAGCTGACGTTCTTCGCTTCGGGCCGCTTGGTGCGCGACGACGGCTGGCTCTACGGACGCCAGGTCGTGCTGCCCGTCTACACCGGCCTCACCGACGTGATGACCATCCAGGCGTACGGACGCGACGTGCGCGTACCGATCAATCCCGATGGCTCTCCCGCGCTGGGCGACAGCAGCCTCGCGTCGATGTCGTGGAGCGAGCAGACGACGGGCCAACTCAAACTGACGGCGAAGCTGTGGAGCGGCGCGCGACTCTCTATCAGCGGGCTCGTCCAGCGCGACCAGGGTCAGAACTACGATCACCTGTTCCGCTACAACCCCGCCGGACGGCCGACCGTGCATGGCGCCAGCGAGAGCGTGACAGCGGCGTTCAACCAGGTGATCGGTACCAAAACGGTCCTCGACGTGCGCGCCGCCGCGTTTCGCAACAACGTGTCCGAGTACCTCTACGAAGACCCGCTTGATCAGCGCTACCCGTACGACGAAGCGCTGCGCGTACTGGGCGGCAACTTCTCGTTCTATAGAGGCGGCGCGTCGATGCGCTGGTTCGAGCGCGCCACCGACACCTACCTCGCTAGGGCCGATCTGTCGTCCCAGATCACGCGTCTGCACCTGGTCAAAACCGGCATCGAAGTCAAGCAGCACCGCCTGACGCTCGACGAGTTCGGCATCCTGCGCAACTCATCGACGGGTTTCGAGCCCCAGCTTCCCGATGCCGGAACGCCCGACCGCGTCCGCTACGACGAGTCGCCGATCGAACTGGCGGCGTACGTCCAAGACAAGATGGAATTCGACTACCTCGTCGTCAACGCCGGGCTGCGACTCGACGTGTTCAACGCCAACTCGAACGTGCCCGCCGACTTCGAGTATCCAACCGAAGGCGAAACGCGCGAGACGACGACCAAGTGGCAGGTGTCGCCGCGCGTGGGCGTCGCATTTCCGCTGTCCGAGAGCGGCAGCGTCCACGTGGCGTACGGGCACTTCTTTCAGATGCCCAGTTTCTCGTACCTGTTCACCAACCCCGACTACCGCTTCAACCCAGAGGCCGGATTGGGCCGCGCGTTCGGATACGCCGACCTCGAACCCGAGCAGACGGTCGCCTATGAACTGGGCTTGCAGCAGGCATTCGGACAGAGCGTCGCGGTTGATCTGACCGTCTACTACAAGGACGTGCGCAACCTGCTCGGCACCCGGCTCGAAACGCTTGGTCCCGATCAGAACTTCGCGCTCGAACGCTACGGACGCTTCATCAATACGGACTATGGCAACGTCAAGGGCCTGATCGTCTCGTTCGAGAAGCGCGCGGACGCTGAGGGCGGCGCCAGCGTGAACCTCGACTACACGTTCCAGGTCGCACGCGGTAACGCCAGCGACCCGCGCGACGTGCTCTCGGACGAGGCCAGCGGCAACGAACCCGAAAAGCAACTCGCCCCACTCGACTGGGATCGCCGCCATCAGATCAACGCCCAGGTAGCCGTCGGCGCGCCGGCGAGCGGAATCGGCCTGTTCTCGATCATCGCCAAGGCCGGATCGGGTCTGCCCTACACACCTGCCCGTGCCGGTCAGCGACTGGGGGTGCGTAACTCGGCCCGCAAGCCTCCACTGACGACCGTCGACCTGTTCTACACGCGCCAGCTACGCGTCGCCGGACTGACGCCTGGACTGTTCGTCCGTGTCTATAACCTCTTCGACGCGCGGACCGTCCGCAACGTGTACTCGGAAACGGGCCGC
>CAXBBB010000550.1:0-2536 GCA_963973615.1 uncultured Rhodothermales bacterium
GGCATCGTGGCCTGGGATGTCCAGCAGGTACGCCGGAGGCGGTAGCGTAGCGAGGGCATACAGCAACGCGCCCAACGCAACGACGAATCCAGCCAGAGGACCTGCCGCACCCACGTCAAACAGCTTGCGCGTCGTCGGAATCGGCTCTCGAATCCGGATTACGGCACCTAGCGTCCCAACCCCGACGAGGGGCGGCAGAGGGATGAAGTAGGGCGGCGACGCGTCGATGCCGTGTTTGAGAGCAGCGACGTAGTGTCCCATCTCGTGAACACCCAAAAACAGCAGAAACGGGACCGAAAACCGTAAGCCGTCGAGCAGCGCCGTTGGGCCGATAGAGAGGCCGAGCCAGTCCAGCGTGACCCACGCATCAAGCACATACACCGTCTCGCGCCCCGTCCAGATCATGCCCGACAGCGTCACAGATGCGAACGTGACGACGAAGAGCAGCACGTGTAGTCCTATCCGCTCAGGATTCCGAGTGCGCGGGGGCGGAATGAATGCAGGACGATGCGGTGGGGAGGCGATGCGGGGCAGTTCCAAGCAGTCAGACGGTAAGCAAGAAAGAGTCTACGCCGTCCTCGCCGCCCGGTGCCGACGTCACCCATCTCACAGCAGGGCGCGAACGGTGATCAGGTGCATCAGACCTTGCCCATAGGGTTCGAGTCGGGCGGCGTATTGCAGGCGCAGGACGATGGTCCCCGCCGCCTGCTCGACAGCAAACCCAGCGCTGGGCCGCAGCGTGTCCAGGCTGAAGTCGTCACCGCCCAGCCCGTCGATGCCTGCCTGAATGCTCAGCGGGTATTGGGCGAACGTGTGTTCGGCTCCGATACGGGCGAACACGTCCGCTGTGGTCTGCTCGTTGACGATGACCCGACGCTGAGGCTCTCCGCCCAGAATGATGGTGCGGTACCGGACGAATTCGCGATCCGAGAACTGTGCTTCTACGTCGGCCAGGAGTTGTGTCGTGCCGCGCGTCGAGTCGCCCAGTGTGTAGCTAGTGCCCAGACGCAGGCGCGTCGGAAAGGCATCGCTCGTGGTCGTGCCGCCGACCAGTCCGCCCGCCGATCCGCCTTCGTAGGTGTAGTTGCCCAGCAGATCGTCGGCGACCAATCCGAACGCCAGCCGGGGCGTCGCCTGATAGAGCAGGCCCAGGTCGATGCCGATCGAGAGGCCGGGGTCGAGGTCGTCGAGGAGTTCGGAGCGGAAGATCTGCATCGCCAGTCCGCCGCTAACGCGCTCGCCCAGACGCAGTCCGAACGCGAGGAAAAAATGGTACTCCTCGGTCTGGTAGGTTTGCGTCGGGAAGCCGCTGTCGTCGCGCCCGTCGATGTCCGTCACAGCGCCACGGGTTAGGCCCGCTGCCACGCCCGCACGCGGCGGAAGCGACGCGCCGACCTGCAAATACTGAATCTCGCGATCGTGCGTCATCAACGCCGTCGACGCCTCGACGTGCTGCCGACCGACGAACGGTGTCAGCGCGGGGTTGTAGTGCGGCATCCCAAACCCGCTACCGTCCGCTGTGCCCGCGCTGCCCATAGCGATTCCACGTGCGCCGAATCCGATCCGGCTGAACGCGCCGGTTTGAGCAAACGTGGATGGGACCAGGAGGAGTAAAGTGGCGAGCAAAGCCAGCGCTTTGGGGTGGAAACGCGCTCGCCAACGGCGACGCTGTCTACCGGATGCTGCGCTCCAGTAGTCCTCCGTACTTCTTTCCTCGTCATCCTCGCGAACGCGGGGATCCAGAAGGCGAATGTTGGAGCAAACGGGACGGATTTCCTGAGAGTCGAGCGCTACTCGACCTGGGAGACGGTTGTGGATTCCCGCCTGCGCGGGAATGACGGTGTGGATAGGACAGAGCATCCGCTGCTGTGCGGCGATGGAAAACGAGTCTGCCGCTGGGCGTTCTAACGGATTGGTCCTGTGCGTGAGGTCGAAAGAGTGAGTCATTGGATCACCAGAATCTTGCCGCGTCCACCGCCGTCGACGGAGTAGAAGTAGGTGCCGTTGGGCACGCGGTAGCCTGCCTCGTCGCGACCGTCCCAGAGGGCTTCGAGTCCGTCGCCTGCCTGTTGGTCGGGCGTCAGGGTGCGGACGAGTTGCATGCCGAAGTCGAATAGCCGGACGCGCGTAGCGTCGCCGCCGACGCGGATGCGGACTTGGCGAGCGCTCGCGGGCGAGAAGGGATTGGGGTAGGCGTACGTCTCGACGCTGATCTGGCGCGGATCGTCAAGGTTGGCGACGAGGGGCCCGTCGACGCGGAAGCGGGTCCACGTCTGGAGCGTCCGGTCGTCGGTGCGAAACAGGCCTTCGTCGGTGCCGACCCAGGTGAAGCCGCCTTGGACGGCAACCGACAGCACACGCACGTCGGGGGAGACGGGATCGGTCGGGCGAGTCGGGTCGAAGAATGTCTTTTGCGCGCGGAACGTCCGTCCATCGTCATCCGAAACGAGCAATCCGCTCTGTCCGGCGAGTAGGATACGTGCCCCGTCGAACGCGATGGCATTGACGCTTTCTCCGGCCAGGACGACCTCGAACG
>CAXBBB010000551.1:0-2535 GCA_963973615.1 uncultured Rhodothermales bacterium
CCCGCCTCGAAGCCACCCTGCTCCGCGCCGAGGCTGCCGCCGCGCCTGCACCCGCGCGCGGACCCGCAGACGGCAACTGACTCTACCTCTCTCCTCCCGATTGATACGCCCATGAACCGTCTCTTACTCTTGCTCGCCCTGGCTTGGGCAGCCGCTCCGGCCCGGTCTCAGACCGCCGTGACCACGGTTTCCTCCGCTACGCTCGTCGTCGGTGGAGGCGCCGTGCTCGACCTCAACGGTGGCACGCTCACGTTTGGAGCCGACGGCACGCTCAACGAAACCGGCGGAGGGCGCGTCACCGGCGGCCTGCTCACGGCCACCCGCACGCTCAGCGCTCCCAGCGCCGTGAACGTGGCGGGCCTGGGCGCCGTCCTCACGTCGTCGGCGGACCTCGGCTTGACTACGGTCATCAGAGGCCACATGGCACAGACCGGAAGCGGCAGCGAAAGCATCGCTCGCTACTACGACATCGCGCCAAGTACTAACTCGGGTCTCGATGCGACCCTAGCGTTCACCTACGACGAAACCGAACTCAACGGACTGGACGAGGAACTGCTCGAACTCTACCGATCTGCCGACGGCGGCGCGACCTGGATGCGGCAGGGCGGATCGGTGGACCCATCCGCCAACACCATCACCCTCTCCGGCATCGACACGTTTTCGCGGTGGACGGCTGGAAGCACGGACGCACCCCTTCCCGTCGAACTCGCCCGTTTCGACGCCGTCGCCGACGGCAGCAGCGCACTGCTGAACTGGGAGACGGCCGGAGAAACGGGCAACGCCGGATTCGACGTCGAGCACGAGCAGGCAGACGCGTGGCAACGCCTCGGCTTTCTCGAAGGCCGGGGCACTACGCTGCAGCCCGCAGCCTACCGCTTCCGCACACCGGACCTTACCCCCGGCATCCACCGCTTCCGCCTGCGGCAGGTCGACTACGACGGCACGTTCGCCTACAGCCCTCTGGTCGAAGTGACGATCGCGCTGCAAGGGACCCATCAACTGTCGCCCGCCCATCCGAATCCCTTCGCCTCGCGTACAAGCTTCACGCTGGTCGTTCAGGCCACACAGCACGTAACCGCAGAAGTCTACGACGCCCTCGGACGCCGCGTGGCGATCCTGAACGACGAACCGGTGCAGGCGGACCAGGTACACCGCTTTACCTTCGACGGCACCGGCTTGCCTGCAGGCACCTACCTGCTGCACGTCAGAGGCGGACTATTTCAGCAGACGCATCGCATGGTGCTGACGAAGTAGAGAACGCTGCGGATCGCCGAAGGTCGAAGCTGTCCGGATCGCCAGCGACGCTCGACGTGCGCGCGACGAGCATCGTCACCAAGCGTCGCCGCGACAAGGTGTTTATCTGACGCGATGGTCCGGTCGCCTACAACTGAAGCACGTAGCTACACGGCCAGAAGTACGTGCCGCAGGGTCGTACGCACAAAGCGCATCGTCTCCAGTACACGCCACATCGCCTTCGGTACGTGATGCACAATGAGAGATGGGGGGCTCGGCTGCATGGACGAGGGAAATCGCTACCCGGAAAGGCAAGAGGCGAAAGGCGCAAAGCCGACCGGCAAATCATGCCGCCTCGTTCCTGCCAAGACACGCAAATAAGCGCGTAGGGCGCGGATTGGGTGAGGGCACCGCGTTTGCCTACGTAGGAAGCGTCACCCGCTTTCTCCAAGCCATGTCCGCACTTCCTCCTCCTGCTCCTCGCGCCGAAGCGGGCCGCGCTCTCCGCCGTGCCGGGTGGTGCGCCCTCGCCCTGGTCGTGCTGTGGGGCGTGTCGCAGTTCATCCCGTCGCCGCCGACGGCCCAGGCGCAGACGGTTCAGCAATCGACACCTGATCAGGCGACGGGGGCCGACCTGTTCTCGGGCGGCGCATCTGTCGAGCGCACGATGCGCCCCGAATTCGACGCCGGAACCGTGGCACGGAACGAAAATCTCGGACGCTCGGATCGCGCGACGCCATGGGGCCGCCTTGCCCTTGTCGCGCTGCTCCTCGGAGGCGGCGCGTGGTGGGCCGTTCGCATGAAGCGGCAGCGTGAGAACGGTACGTTGGCGACGGCCTCGGCCCACTCGCTACACACGCTGGGAAACCTGACGCTGGCACCTGGACAAACCGTCCACCTCGTTTCCGTAGGGCCGGACGTGCTCGTCGTTGGGCAGAACGCCGGAGGGCTGACGACGCTAGCTCGCTACCCGCGTGCAGAGTTTGACACGGCACAGGCTTCAGGCGATGGTGCCGTCTACCCGAGCCCGTCGCCCGCATCGACACCTGCTACCTCGTTCGCCGACGTGCTCGGCGGCTACGGCATCCGCCTTCCGGGAGGGCAGTCGTGATCCGCATCTTCTCGCTCCTGTTGATCGGGCTAGCGCTCGTCGCCCCAGTTCATGCGCAGCAAACGCAGCCGCTACCGTCGATCGCCCCGCAATCGCAGCCGCTGACGCCCAACACCGGGCTTCCGGACATCAGCTTGGTCGGCCAGGAAGACGGCTATGCGCTGCCGATCCAACTGCTGCTGACGCTGACG
>CAXBBB010000552.1:0-2533 GCA_963973615.1 uncultured Rhodothermales bacterium
GAAGTCGAAGACGACCGGCTGATCTTGCGCTTCAACGACGGTGCGTTCGCGGATCCGTTTGGCCCGGCGGCGATGTCAGATGGGACGCTGAAGCTGTTCGCGTTTCTCGTCGTCCTCTATGATCCTGATCCGCCCGGACTGCTGCTTGTCGAGGAGCCGGAGCGCCAACTGTACCCCGGACTGCTGATCGAGCTGGCAGAGGAGTTGCGGCAGTACGCCAAGCGTGGCGGGCAGGTGTTCATCACCACGCACTCGCCTGAGTTTTTGAGTGCGTGCGAGATCGACGAGGTCGTGTGGCTTGAAAAAGAGGACGGCTTCACGGTCGCGCGGCGGGCGTCGGAGATGGAGTTAGTCCGAAACCTTGTCGACGAGGGCGAGTCGCTGGGGGCGATATTGCGGATGGACGAGTTTCGGACGGCGGCGCGGCTGTGAACCGGCTCGTCATCCTGGTCGAAGAGGCGTCGATGAAGGCGCTGCTCGACGGACTGCTGCCGCGCCTACTGCCGTCGCTACGCCTTGACGACACGCTGTTCGTAATCGCGTTCGACGGGAAGGCGGATCTGCGCAAGAGGCTCCGAAGTCGCCTGCGTGCGTGGCCTGAGCACACGTCGTTCATCGTCATGCGCGACAACGACGGTGGCGATTGCAAAGCGATCAAGGCAGACTTCGTCGCCATCTGCGCGGATGCGGGCAGGCCTGACGCCGTCGTTCGCATCGTGTGTCAGGCGCTCGAAGCGTGGTATTTCGGTGATCCAGTCGCCGTGGCCGAGGCCTTCGGCGACCCGAAATTCGTCGAGGCCGCTGGCAAGTCAGCATATCGCGATTCGGATGCCATCGTCAATCCGCACAGCGAGTTGAAGAAGCACGTGCCTTACCAGAAAGTCTCCGGCTCACGCGTCCTCGCCGCCCACCTTGATCCCGAGCGCAGCCGATCCGGTAGTTTTCAGGCGTTCTGGAAGTCGGTCGCTCGTGTTGCCGATCGGCTGCCCTGAATCTGTCTTCATCTTGCATTTCCATCGCGATGTTTATCCGCCTTTTTCTGACGCTTCTGCTCTTCGCGCCACTTACGGCGTACGCACAGAACGAAACGGCTGACACCCGTCGTCCACCGCTGTTCGTGATGGCGGATGCGGATAGCAAGGTCTACCTGCTGGGATCGGTCCACCTGCTACCCGAAGGTGCGTTGCCGCTCCCGCCCGCTGTCGAGGCTGCGTATGCCGACGCCGATGTGCTGGCGTTCGAACTCGACTTAGACGCTGCTCAGGCCGGAGCTGCTACGCTCATGCAACTCGGGATGGACGGTGCGTCGATTGCCGATGTACTGACTGCCGACCAGAAAGCCGCGTTTGATGCGTTTGCTGCAGGTGCCGGCTTGCCACAGGGAGCGCTGGATGCGTTCGAGCCGTGGATGGCGTCGATGACCCTGAGTGTGTTGGCGATGCAGAAGGCGGGAATGGCCGGGGAGGGGGTCGACGCTCACTTCAGCGCACGTGCCAAAGCCGACGGGAAAGAGCGCGTCGCGTTCGAGACGGCCGGGCAGCAAATTCGCCTGTTCGATGAGTTGCCGATGGACGACCAGGTGGCGATGCTGATGGCTGGAATCGACGAGGACGTGGATTCAGTCGGCGTGTACTTGGCCCGAATGATCGACTTGTGGAGTATGGGAGAGGATGAAGTGCTCGCCGCACTGATGAACGAGGGAATAGGCGAAACGTCGACGTTGCGGTCGGCTTTGCTCACCGATCGCAACCGGGCATGGGTACCGCAGATCGTGTCGCTGTTGGAGCGCCAGGGAGAGGACGCACTGGTCGTCGTCGGCGCCGGGCACTTGATCGGAGACGAGAGCGTCGTCGAGATGCTGCGTGCGTCCGGTTACTCGGTCGAGCGGCTGTAGCGGGGCGCCGAACACGTCGAGTGGCAGCGGCGTAGCGCCGATCCATTAATCCGCTGCGCCACGCCCATGACTGCCGAAATCCTCGCCATTGGAGACGAACTGCTTATCGGACAAGTCGTCAACGGCAATGCGGCGTGGCTGGGGGAGCGGTTGACGCTGGCAGGAATCGACGTGAGCCGACACGTGGCGTTGGGTGACGACCCCGACCTGATCGCCGCCGAACTCGAGACGGCGTTCGGTCTAGCTGATCTGGTGATCGTGACCGGCGGATTGGGCGCGACGCACGATGATCTCACGCGGTCCGCTGTGGCTCAGCACTTTGGAGTCGAGTTGGTCGAGGATCCCAAGGTTCGCCGTCAGATCGAGCAGCGGTTCACTGCGAGAGTGCGTTCGATGCCGCCCCAGAATCAGTTGCAAGCCTTGGTACCCGAGGGATTCGAGGTGCTCGTCAATCACTGGGGCACGGCTCCAGGACTGTGGCACACGTTCGAGCGCGACGGCCTCGACAAGGTGCTCGTCCTGATGCCCGGCGTGCCGCGCGAGATGCGCAACCTAACCGACGCGCACGTCATGCCGCGCCTCGCAAAACAGCGTGGTCTGCGCACCATCCGACACCGCACGTTGATGACGGCGGGCATC
>CAXBBB010000553.1:0-2527 GCA_963973615.1 uncultured Rhodothermales bacterium
CAGTTTCGAACGCTCCTGCTCGACCTCGAATCCACCGTTGGCGCCGGGACGCGCATCGGGGCATACGAGCTGGAAACACTCGTCGGCGAGGGCGGCATGGGGCGGGTGTATCGCGCGCGCCGAGTTGATGGGGCGTATGAGCAAACTGTTGCCATAAAGATCGTGCGCAAGACGCTGATGCTCGCCGGAGACGACGTGTCGGCCCGCCTCCGACGCGAGCGTGCCGTGCTCGCCACGCTCAACCACCCGAACATCGCCCGACTGCTCGACGGCGGCACGACGGACGATGGCGTGCCCTACCTCGTTACCGAATTTGTCGACGGATCGACGATTACTCAATGGTGCAAAACGCATCACGTCGCGCTACGCGAGCGCATCGCGCTGGTAATCCAAGTCGCTCGTGCCGTCGATCATGCACACCGCCGCCTCGTCGTTCACCGCGACCTGAAACCCTCTAATGTGCTCGTGACAGAGCGCGACGGTACCTCTTGGCCTATTGTACTCGACTTCGGCATCGCTAAACTGATCGATGACGCCGACGGTGACATGATCACCCAGATGGGAGCGCGTCCCCTTACACCCGCTTACGCCGCCCCCGAACTGTTGGATACGTCGGCAGCAGTCACGACAGCCGCTGACGTGTACGGATTGGGCGCATTGCTCTACGAGCTGATTACCGAAGCGCCACCGCAAGCAAGCGTCTCGGCAGAGCAGCAGTCCGACACAGCAAGCCGTAACCACATGGCGCGCGCGCTTCAGGGCGATCTACACATCATCTGCCGCAAAGCTCTCCACCCCGACCCTGAGCGTAGGTACGTGTCGGCAGAGGCATTCGGGGATGACCTCAAACGATTCCTAACCGATCGGCCGATTGAGGCGCGCCCGGACTCAATCGCTTATGTGGCTAGTCGATTTGTGCGGCGTAACCGAGGTGGTGTGCTACTGAGTATCTTGGCGGTACTCTCGCTAGTGATAGGGCTGGGCGTTTCGCTGAGCTCGCTTTCGGATGAACACGCTGCGCGCCTCGAAGCCGAACGCTCGGCCGCTCTCGCCAGTGAGGCCACCAATTTGCTCACCCGCCTGTTCGTGCAGGCCAATCCGATCGTGACCAATGGAGAGGAGGTAACGGCGCGAGACATGCTACGGATGGGACTAGAGGAAACGGCCAGCGCAGAGTCGCCCGACCTGAGGGCATTTTTGCTACACTCGTTCGGCCGGGTGTATGAAGGTATAGGTGATGCTATCCGGTCAGATTCGCTCCATACACTAGCGCTCGCCGAACTGAATCAGACGCAGGTACAGCCTGAGGCCCGAGTCGATATCCTGTATGGGTTGGCTCGGTCGAGAGGAAACCTGAAGCTTTTTTCCGAGGCACTTCCCCTTCTGCTCGAAGCACAGGAGCTAGCGCGCACGGTCTCACCACAGCACTATTTCCGAATCACCCGCGACCTGTCGTGGATCTATCGGAACCTGGAACGCGATGAGGATGCCTTGCGCGTGGCGCGTGAGTCGGTCGCGCTGGCGCGTCAAGAGGGCAATGCTGAGTGGGTTGAACTGGCCCTCTACGAACTTGGCTCGACCCTTCTTGAGATGAATCGCGCGGCCGAAGCAATCACGCCGCTGCGTGAGGCGCGACGTATCATTGTTGACTCGCTAGGGACTGATCACGTCGATGCCGTTTACAACAACTCGGTGCTCGCTGAAGCCTTGGCACAAACTGGAGCTTACGAAGAGGCCGGTGCGCTACTGGAGCATGCCCTACAGGTGTACGTATCCCGCCTCGGCCCCACCCATGACCGAACTCTGACGGTCATGGAAACGCAGGTCCGTTTCTTTCACGAACTGGGAGAGCCACAGCGGACTCTCGATGTACTCACCGAAGCCGTGGCCGTTCAGCAAGGCGCGCCCGAAGCCGCTCCTCAGCGAGTCAGAGCCTTGATCTTGGCGGCAGAGATCGCACGACAGAGAGGGCGTTGGGCCGAAGGTCGTGCGTATGCGCAGCAGGCTGTACAAATGGCCGAAGACGCGCCAAACGTTCAGGCCGTTTCGACGGCGGAGGCACTACTCCAATGGGGGCTCTCCCTCGAAGGACTTGGACGGTTCAGCGATGCGCTTCGTGTGCTCACGCAAGCTTCAGCCGCGCTACCGCTTGACTCGATGAGGGGTGACGACCTGAAGGACCGCATTCAGCAGGCAAGAACGCGGATTGGAGCGCGCATAGGCGCGTAGGTGATTGATGGTGCATTTCTGCATCGTCACTCTGAACCTACCCCCGACCTCCCTTGTGTCGGTGCTTTTGAGGTCTTTCGGACGACCGACTGGAAGTTGGAGGCACTACGGCTCTTCGTGGGCGATACAAAGCATTGCCGAATGCCCCAAAAGCGAGCGCCCTCGCCAAGACTAACTTGACGAGGGCGCAGAGAGAAAGCGCGGCGAAAGCGCTCACACGCCACCCATCGACACGCGCAAGCGGTTGCGGGCGCGCGTGAGTTCGGCTTCTGCGGCTTCGCGCTCCTCCGCATTGCTC
>CAXBBB010000554.1:0-2525 GCA_963973615.1 uncultured Rhodothermales bacterium
GATGTCGCCCTTCCCACTGACGCTGGTTATGGTCGGCGTCTGCATCGCGGCTAGCACTTGAGCAGCCGAATGGTTGGGATACGCCGACGGCCTCTCGGCGCGATCGGCCAAGTCCAGCCCACTGCTGGATGAGCAGGCGGAGACGAGCAGGCAGAAGGCTAGGAAGGAAAAGCGCATAAGGTGAGTCGATGAGCAAACGGCGTTCCTTTCGAGCGCCAAACTTGGCCCGCGCGGACCTGGCAGGTCGCAAGAGACAGACCAGGCCTCCATCAATAGGCTCTCGCGAAGAGGACCCGGCGGTTGGATGGTGCTCCGGTGAGCATGTCAACGCCCGGTTCGTCGGGTGCATCGAGCGGGATGCAGCGGATGGTGGCTTTGGTCTCGGCTTTGATGCGGGCTTCGGTCTCGTCGGTCCCGTCCCAGTGCGCGCGGACGAAGCCGCCTTTCTCGTCGAGCACGCGCTTGAACTCGTCGTACGAGTCGACGTCGGTCGTGTGCTCGGATCGGAAGGCGACGGCGCGGTCAAACAGATTCGTCTGGATATCGGCGAGCAGTTGAACGACGTGGTCGGCCAATCCGTCGCGCGAAATGCCTTCTTTGGTTTTCTCGTCGCGCCGGGCGATTTCTACTGTTCCGTTCTCGACGTCGCGGGGACCGATGGCAAGGCGGATCGGGATGCCTTTGACTTCGTGCTCGTTGAACTTGAAGCCCGGACGCACCCCTTCGCGGTCGTCGATCTTGACGCGGACGCCAGCGGCTTTCAACTCGTCGCGCATCGCGTGTGCCGCGTCGAGGACGGCGGTATTGTCGCCGTTCTTGCGTGTGATCGGGACGATGATGACCTGGGTAGGCGCCAAGCGAGGAGGGAGGACCAAGCCTTGATCGTCCGAGTGCGTCATCAGCAGCGCGCCGATGAGTCGGGTCGAGACGCCCCATGAGGTCGCCCAGACGTGTTGCAATTCGTTGTCGGCGTTCTGGAACGTCACGTCGAACGCTTTGGCAAAGTTCTGGCCTAGGAAGTGGCTCGTCCCGGCCTGGAGCGCTTTGCCGTCCTGCATCAGCGCCTCGATGCACAACGTGTCGACGGCTCCAGCAAACCGCTCAGAGGCTGTTTTGACACCTTTGACGACGGGCATCGCCATCCACTCCTCGGCAAACGTCGCGTACACGTCGAGCATCTGGCTGGTCTCGTCGCGCGCTTCGGCTTCGGTTGCGTGCGCGGTATGGCCTTCCTGCCACAAGAACTCCATCGTCCGCAAAAACAGCCGCGTCCGCATCTCCCAGCGCACCACGTTGGCCCACTGGTTGATCTTGATCGGCAGGGCGCGGTGGCTCTGGATCCAGTCGCGATACGTGTTCCAGATGACCGTCTCGCTCGTCGGACGGACGATCAGGTTTTCCTCCAGCTTCGAGTCGGGATCGGCGATCAACTCGCCCTCCTCGTCGATGGTCAAGCGGCTGTGCGTGACGACGGCACACTCTTTGGCGAATCCGTCTACGTGCTCGGCCTCCTTTGCCAGAAAGCTCTGCGGGATGAAGAGCGGGAAATAGGCGTTTTCGTGTCCCGTTTCTTTGAACATGTCGTCGAGCGCACGCTGCATGTTTTCCCAGAGTGCGTAGCCCGTCGGACGGATAATCATGCAGCCACGTACCGGCGCATAGTCGGCGAGTTGGGCGGCTTTGATGACGTCGAGGTACCACTTGGCGTAGTCTTCGGAGCGGGGCGTGATGGCGTCGGCCATTGTAGACAATAGGTGTGCAGTAGAGGAGACGGAGCGGTAGACAGAACGCGTGCCAGACGCCGTCCAGAGGCCTATCAGAGCCGAAGGCGCGATCTTTGACGTATGGGAGCCTGATCTGCGACCGTCCGTATCAAAAGATACCTCAGGCACCCGCCCGCGCCCTCCACACTCTCTTCGCCGCCATGCCCCGCGCCTTACCGTTCCTCGCTCTACTCTGCGCTCTGCCGCTGACAGGCTGTTATACTCAGCTCGCAACTGTGGACGCTCCTCAGCCGCCGACGCGCGTCGAACGCACTGAGCGGGTAGTCGAACGTGTCTACACCGAGCCGTCGGACGGGCGCATCGTGTACGAAGATGAGGAGGCCTACTACTTCGAGGAAGAGGGCGACTACCGCGAAGGCTATCAGGATGGCTACTCAGACGGAAGCTATCGCTACGCCCGCCACTTCGGACGCTACTATGACGACCCCTTCTTCTACAGCGCGTCGAACTGGGGCTGCTACTTCGATTGCTGGTCGGTTGGCCTCGGGTTTGGACATGGGTACAGCTACACGTCCATCGGCTTTGGTTTCGGCCACGGATGGGGGGGCTTCGGTTATCCGCACTACGGGTACTCACCCTTCTACGCCTACACGCCGTTCGGCTTTCGCAATCACTACTACTATAGCAGTCCCTTCTACGGCTACGGATCGGGCAGCCACTATTACGACCTGCCCTACGCTGCACACAACAGGCGCAACTACGGCCCGCGCGCCGCGACGACCGGGCGCGGCTACTCCGCCG
>CAXBBB010000555.1:0-2525 GCA_963973615.1 uncultured Rhodothermales bacterium
TGTAGCGGCCGTTGGTGTGGGCTGCTACGGGCGTGCGGTAGCTGAAGAGAATCCGCGCGTGGTGTGTTTCTAACACGGCCTGGTTAGCGCCTCGCGGGTATAGCTTCATGGGCTGCGCTCCTTCATAGGGGTTCGCAGTCGAGTAGTTGGGCGAAGGCGTCCGGCCCCAACCAAGCCTTCAGGCGGCGGACCTCGGCCACGGTGGCGGCGTGCGTCCCGATCCCTTGGCGGGCCGTTTCGGCGCTGTCGAAGTACCCAAGGGACACGGCGAAGTCGAACGGGTCCGGGTACTCCTCGATGGTGCCCGCATCGCTGCGAAGGCAGTCCAGCACACTATCAAGGCGCGGGGCGTGGTCGGGGTGCCCGATGGTGTATTCAATGGCAAGTAGGCGCGGCTCGACTCCGGGCCGGGGTCGCTCAAGCGTCAAGTGGTAGTGCTTGGCGTCTGCGCTCCACGCGCTACGGTCGTCGGTGCGTGCGGGTATGGGTCGCGTCTGCATACTCAGGCTATGCTCTGTCACGAATGCCCCGACGGTTTGCGGTTGCCGTGCCATGGGGTCGCTCCTTGGTTCCGTTTCGGCCTGCTGGGCCTCATCAGTCCGGCGCTACATCAGAGCCGGAGAACGGGCGCGGCGTCGGATCGCCGCGCGGGTGTGGGGTCAGGCTGTCGGCTCCTGTGCTGCGCCGATGATTCGCTTCCCGATCACGGTATCAGCCAGTTTTGGAAGGAGTCCTCCGCTCGTGCTGTCGCCAGGCGGGTGTCCACTTCGCCAAGGTGCTGCCCTATGACCATCGCTAACGAGATGGCGGTGCTCGGTCCGTCCGGGTAGGGCTGGGCGCTCAACCATTGGGAGACCTTTTCCCGGTCGCGCTCCATTGCTGCCCGGTACGTGGGCGGGTCCTCGGGCACGCGGGCGGGGTCGGCGTCGTGTGCGTCCAGGTGTAGCGAGAGCCGCTTCAGGGCCTCGTCTACGTCGTCCGGCATGGTGTCTGCGTTCATCCTGTCGGCTCCTGTCGTCTACCAGTCTTCTTGGTGTAGGCATCGGCGCGCGTTTCGCCGCTCGTCTGCGGGTTCGGTCCCCAGTCGAACCAGAGGCCGGTGCCCGAGTCGAACCGAAAGCGGCTTGCATACATGGCGTGGGGGTCGGGCGGGCACCGGTCGGCCTCTTCTTCTGTGGGTGCGTTGCCTGGAGAGAATCCGGGCGCGCCCAGGCATACGGCGTGCGTCCTGCCGCCGGCGTCCGTTACGGTGTGCGTCGGGTTGATCGGCACGGCGTCTGCTCCTGTGGTCGTCCGTTTTCGGCCTGCTGGGCCTCATCAGTGCGGCCGGAAGTCGAGCCGCAGAACGGGCGCGGCGTCGGATCGCCGCGCGGGTGGTCGTCACCAATCCTCGCTTACCATCCGCCTGAAGGCGGCGTCGGCGGTCGTGCGGGCGTCACTCATGGCGGCCAGGTCTTCCGGGTTGGCGTCTTCCTGTTCCCGCATCGCCTCGGCAAAAGCGTCCGTGGCGGGGCCGGGTTCGGGTTGGATGCGGAACAGGGAACCGGCCGCGACTGAGCGCTCCAGCCTCTCGCGCTCGTTGGTCGTGATGGCGTGGAGGTGGTCGCTTATGTCGGCGTAGGCGTTCGCGTAGGCGTCCGCGCGGGGTTCGCCGTTCGCCTCGCGTTCGGCTGCGCGCTCGCGGAGGACTCGCTCAAGCGCTCGCTTGTGTTTCTCCGTCATCGGCTCGGCTCCTGCTCGATGGCCTCGCGTGCGGCGTCCTCGGGGGATTCGCCCGCGTCGTACAGGTCGCGGCTCGGGAAGTCGCACAGGTCGTGCACGGAGCATCCGACAAGGGCGTACACTTCCTGGTCTACCTTCTCAAGCCAGTCATCGAAGCTGGGCGCGGTGTCCACGTCGGGCGGTGGCGTCGGGGTGTGGCTGCTGTGGGCGTCGTTCCACATCTCGCGTACGGCGTCGTCGTCTATGGGGCTCGTGTACTGGCTCATGTGGTCGGCTCCGTGATAGGCGCGGCGCGTTTGGCGTCCTGGCGGGCGCTGGCTGTGTCGTCGGCCACCTTGCCTATGGCGGCGGTTATCTGCGCGCGGAGTGCGTCGGCCTGCGCCTCTATGGCGCGTATCAGGCCGGCGGTGTAGTCGCTGCCGCTGTCGCTGGCTACCTCATCGAGCGTGGTGCGTATGGTCTCGGAGAGGCGTACACACACGAGCAGCTTCCCGGCCTGGACGCTGCTTGCCTCGACATGGTCTAGCGCCTCGGTGTGCGTCTGGCAGTTCATCTAGAGGGCTCCTTCCTCGATCATGTCGATCATGGCGCACGTGTAGCACTGGAGCCCGCGCGCGTAGTCGGCTGCGCTCAACGCTCGGGGCTCGTGGCACGTCGGGCAGGGATAGCGCCTCCCGCGCTGCGGGTCGTTGCTGTATCGTCGGCTGCTGCGTCCTCCTGGGTGCTGGTAGCTGTGGCGTTCGTCGTTGGGTCGGAGTTCGATGCGTGTCATCTGCCGATGGCCTCCGCGTATGCTCGGGGCG
>CAXBBB010000556.1:0-2514 GCA_963973615.1 uncultured Rhodothermales bacterium
GGTACCCCACGGCAGACGGCATACGCCCGAGCAGAGCCGACACTTCGGATCCGGCCTGGGTGAAGCGGAAGATGTTATCGACGAAGAAGAGCACGTCCTTGCCGCCCAAGTCGCGGAAGTATTCGGCAATCGTCAGTCCCGACAGAGCAACACGCGCGCGGGCTCCCGGCGGCTCGTTCATCTGGCCGAACACGAACGT
The DNA here is from genome assembly GCA_963973615.1 of uncultured Rhodothermales bacterium. Lineage (GTDB taxonomy): Bacteria > Bacteroidota > Rhodothermia > Rhodothermales > BA12 > CAXBBB01. The sequence continues at coordinate 200 of CAXBBB010000556.1, forward strand.
CGCCTGGCTCTCCTTGAGCGCTTCGGGGTCGACCTTGTTCACGTCCCAGCCACCTTCTTCCATGTCGTGCATGAAAGCATCGCCGTACTTGATAATGCCGCTTTCGAGCATCTCGCGCAGCAGGTCATTGCCTTCGCGCGTACGCTCACCGACACCGGCGAACACGGACATGCCGTCGTGCGCCTTGGCGATGTTGTTGATCAACTCCTGGATCAGAACCGTCTTGCCGACACCGGCGCCGCCGAAGAGTCCGATCTTTCCACCGCGCGAGTAGGGCTCGAGCAGGTCGATGACCTTGATACCCGTTTCGAGCATCTCGACCTCGGTCGACAACTGATCGAACGGAGGCGGCTCCTGGTGGATACCGCGATAGTTGCTCACGACCGGCGCAGGCATGCCGTCGATGGGCTTGCCGACGACGTTGAACAGGCGGCCTTTGATCGCGTCGCCGATAGGCATCGAGATCGGTCCACCGGTGCTCGTGACGACCGTACCGCGCTGCAAGCCGTCCGTCGAGTCCATCGACACGGTGCGGACGCGGTTCTCGCCGAGGTGCTGCTGCACTTCGAGAACCAGGTCTCCTTCGGGACGAGCGACGGTCAGCGCGTCGTAAATGTCAGGGACCGAACCGGCCGGAAATTCGGCATCGACGACGGGGCCGACAACCTGAACGACTTTGCCAGCAGCCATAACTGTTTTGGATGCGGAGACGGGGGCGACTTCCATGCTCTTGTAAACGGGTACGATGATCGAACGAGGGCCGAGCGGTGCCCGGCGAAGTAGAGAAAAGGTACCGCCCTATCGCGCGCGACGAGTGCAGAAAGGGCAAAATCCACGCGCAGTAATCGTCCGCTTCCTCCCATGCTGCTTATGGCACAAGAGGCTACGCGTGCTCGGGACCTAGCGCTGACCTTCCAAACTCGCGCGCAACGCCAGTCACTGCCCTACTCGTCGCCCAGGTAGCTCATCACACAGCGCGCAGCGTTGCGCCCGACTCTCCCGATGTTTGTGCGCCACCACGAAGACCGCCGTCGACAAACAACTCCAAAACGCGCTGTACCGAACGGCGTCACCCACTCCATCGCCCTTCAACGTACGGACGACGAACAGCAGGAAGAGTAGACACGCGAGCAAGGGGACTACGCGGCGCGTCAGAAAAAAGCGGCTCATGAGTATGATCTATCGAATGATGTATGTCCACGAGTACGGTGCACTCTCGCTCACAGTTGCGCGGCGATAAACCCCGGCCGCCTTCCGTCTAGGCGCGCATTCGACTGGGCTGAGACTGATGCAGCGATTCTTCGGCGTCGTCGAGTTCGAGTTCTAGACGTGCATCCTGCCGAACGATGTCGGGGGCGCGACGAGGCAGGGCGTCCAGGTAAGCATGGAGGCGAGTGGCGAGCGGATCATCGGGCGATGCGCCTTCGGGAGTAAGCGCGTCGGCGCGGTGGGTCAGCCCGTCGACGGCGTCGGCGAGGTCGGCTTCGGCGTAGCGAGCGGCCAAAGCGCGGAGAGGTCCGATGGCCTGCGCGACCGAGTCGGCGATCTCGTGGGCATCGGCGCGTCCGAACGCGTGGAGACGTTCGGCAAGTCGCGCTCCATAATCGGCCAGTTGCACTACGCCCGAAGCGCCGCCGGTCACGAACGCAGGCACGAGCGACTGCTCGGCCCCATTACGCCACCGCACCACATCGATGAGCGCCTGCTCATAGGCGATGGCGCTCTGCCGCTGGTCGACGAGCCGCTGAGCACGGTCGAAGGTCTGCCGCGCTTGGTCTGACCCAGCGGAGGCGAGGGCTGCGCCGAGTGGCTGAAGCCGAGCGCGGCGGCCAGCGATGTCAGCGAGTTCGGCGCGCAGTTCGTCTTCGCGCGCGCGGAGCGTTCCGGGGCGTGATTTGCGCTCAGGTTTTACTTTCCGCCTCTCTTTTCGGAAGGCATCGCGGATCATTGCGAAAGCGAACACCGGGATGAATACGACCATCCATAGGATGAACGCTATCGCTCCGCTGTCGCCGAGCAGAAGTAGAGGTAATCCCATCAGCCCGATGGCACTCAGTACGAGGTAAAGGCCACGTTCGCGCAGTTGCTCCTGAATTGGCTCGCGCCACAACCGCCCGAGGATGCCGGGCGGAGCGCCGCAGTTAGGGCACCGCGCGTCGTCGTGGAGGAAGCCACACGACTGGCAACGCACTCGGTCAGCCATCGTCGCGCGTTAGGAAGGGCAGCAACTCGTCGGTGAGCGCATCCCACGAAAACTTTTGCGCTTGAGCCGACGCGCCTTTGCTCAGCGTATCCGGGCCGATGTCGTAGAACCG
>CAXBBB010000557.1:0-2512 GCA_963973615.1 uncultured Rhodothermales bacterium
CATGAGCGACGATATTCTGACCGAGGTGAAGGACGGCGTCCTCGTCATCACCATCAACCGGCCCGACGCCAAAAACGCGATGAACAAGGCGGCAGCCGAAGCGATCGCCGCCGCGCTCGACCGGCTCGCGCCCGAACGCATCACCGTCCCGACGGGCAGCGCTATCGCCCTCGACTATTCCGATCCCGACGCGCCTGTCCTCGCCGTCAAGCTGCAAGAACTATTCGGACAACTCACCACTCCAGCCGTTTTAGGCGGCAAAGTGCCGGTCCTGATGCATCTGCTGTCGCCTGCCCGCCGCCCTGTCCAGGTCACGAGCGACCTAGCTGGCTTCTGGACCGGCAGCTACCACGACGTCCGAAAAGACCTCCGGGGGCGCTACCCCAAGCATCCCTGGCCTGAGGACCCGCTCACCGCCGATCCGACGAGCAGGACGAAGCGGCGGGCCTGAGGCAGTGCGTCACGACAGACGACCCGGCAGCGGTTGCCACGCGTAGGCAGAAGGGAGGGACAGCCGATGCGCCGAGTCGATTTCCGCTGGGAGTGCCTGGTCGTCGATCAGCGCATCCGCCAGCATCCGGGCGACCATCGGCCCCATGAGCAGTCCTTTTGCACCCAATCCCGTCAGGCACCACACACGCCGCAAGGGGGTCACCGGTCCGACGAGCGGCAGGCGTGATCGGGGCGTCGTCACTCGTATGCCTGCACGTCCGCCAGCGATCGGGGCATGTTGCAGAACAGGCGCGAGCCGGGCGGCTTTGGCGCGAAGGTCGATGAACGCTGCGTCATCCACGGTGAGGTCGTCGAAGTCGTGCTCGAACGTGCTGCCGACGATGACGTGCGGGCCGTTCTGCGCCAGATAGACACCGCCTGAGATTGGCGTTGGTACGGTGTCCGGTGCGTCGAGGAGTGCGATTTGGCCTTTGACGCCGTGTAGTACGTGGTCGGAGGCGTTGGCGAGCCATCCTGCGCCCGCCGCCACGACTAAGGCGTCAGCGGACAGATCTCCGCTATCGGTTTCGATCTGCACGCTTTCTGCCTGCTCATGCCACCCCAGTAGCCGGTCCGGCAGAACCGCGACTTCAGGCATCGCAGCCACAGCGCGCTGTAGCATCTCGGCTACGTCGACGGCTTGGCCTCTCCGCACGCGGAGCGTCCCGGGAGCGGGTGCCGACAGCCATTCCAGGTCGTCGGGAAAGCGCTCGGCCTGACGCGCGAAGGCCTGGGCTTGCTTGGGGGATGAGGCAGGGCGGAGGAGGCCGGTGGCGGATTCGGGTTCGCCAGCCAGCCGGAGCAGATCGGTTGTGGCCTCCATCGCATCGGCCCATCGCCACGTGGGGTTCGCCTTGCGTCCCATGAACGGGTTGAGCAATCCTGCCGCTACGCCCGACGCGCCATCGCCGATGCCATTTGGGGCAAGCAGAGTCACGCGCGCTCGATTCTGAAAGGCCCACGCCGCACTAACGCCCGCGATTCCTCCTCCCACGACGACGACGTGTTTCATCTCTGGTCGATTGACGATGGCTTCACTTGCGCAGTCGGTTCAAAATGCTGTATCATAGCGGTCCTGTCACGGCAACGATGGCAGGCGAAATACGCACCCGTAGCTCAGCTGGATAGAGCGCCTCACTACGGATGAGGAGGTCGGGAGTTCGAATCTTCCCGGGTGTACACAGCCGCCGATCCTGATTAGGGTCGGCGGCTTTTTCGTGTTGCGCTGAACTGCGAATGCGCAGCGACGCCGAAGGGAATGTGCAGGATGGAAGCGCTTTTTGTGAGGTCTGCGCAATCCGTTGACACGGTGGGCGCGCCAATCAGGTGTGTACCCGTAGCTTGCCGGTGTACACCTCTGCACGCTTTCTCCTTTCGATATGACGCCCAGCCTTACCGACGGTACCGTAACTACGCACTCGTCGGACTTCAAGACACTCGAACAGTTCATTCTTGAGCAGCAGGAGGCGTTTCCTCAATCGACGGGTTCGTTCTCCCGTTTGCTGCGCGACATAGGCCTCGCCGCCAAGATCGTCAACCGTGAGATGCGGCGTGCCGGATTGGAAGATGTCACGGGCGCGTCGGGCGTGATCAACGTTCAGGGCGAGACGCAGCAGAAGATGGACCAACTGGCGCACACCGAGTTCGTCCGGGCGCTGCGCCGGGGAGGCGAATGCTGCCTCATCGGAAGCGAGGAGCACGCCGAAGCCATTCCTCTCGATGCCACATCCGATAACGAGGACGGACGCTACATCGTCCTGATCGATCCGCTCGACGGATCGACGAATATCGATGTCAACGTGTCTGTCGGGACCATTTTCAGCGTCTACAGCCTCCCCGATGATGTCGAGGAGCCTACGCTGGCGAGTGCTCTACAAGCGGGGACGCAGCAGGTAGCTGCAGGGTACATCGTCTACGGCTCGTCGACGATGCTCGTCTATACGACGGGGCACGGAGTCAACGGCTTCACGCTCGAACCGAGCATCGGCGAGTTTTTGCTGTCGCACCCCGACATCCACAC
>CAXBBB010000558.1:0-2510 GCA_963973615.1 uncultured Rhodothermales bacterium
CCGTGACCCGTTTCCTGCCTCTCCTCCTGATCCTACTCCTTACCACGACCTCATGTGACTCGGACGATGGCCCCTCAGGTTCTGCCGTCGACGGGCGCTACCGTGCTACGTCGATCACGTTTACGCAAGAGAACAACGGCACGCTCGTTGGCACCGTAGACGTACTTTCGTATATGGCGAGGGAGGCGGGCGGACAGCCCACGTTCACCATTGACTTGTTCGGGCGTGACCGCGACTATACGATTGCGTATCAGCTCGCCAACGACAACAGCCGCTCATCGATTAGAGGTGGCTTTTCGAGCGAGTCGAACAACCGCGTCCAACTCGACCTGGGAGACGACCCAGATGCTGATCGCGTCCTCCTGCCCTCCCCGCTTACGCTCACATCGAGCACGGATCGGGAAGCACTCACCGGCGCCGCATCGGTCACCGTGACGTTCGATCAGCTCTCCAAACTGGGTGACAGACGATTCGACGGAACGCAAGGCACCGTCCGGGGCCGCTTGTCGATCGCACTCGAACGGGAGTAATCGTCCGTCTCCGCCTTTCTGCGCTCCTCTTCTTCCCACCCATGCGCTTTTCCACTCTCGCCCTCCTCGCATTTGCTCTGGTCTTCCCGGCAGCTGCACAGGTGACGGGCATTTCGTACACCGCGGCTCCCGTCGGTGTACGTGTCTTTTCAGGCGACAATACGGGCCTGTCCAATGGCTATCTCTATGGTGGTGCGCTCGGGTTAGGCTTCGGCGAGTACCTCGAAGTGTCAGGCGTCTACCTGCGGAGCAATGGGTTCGAGACCGAGTTTTCGGACTACGACGTAGATCCGTTCACCCGAAGCATTCTGGAAGGGCAGGCTGAAGGCTTTGACGTGGATCTGGAGCAATACGGCACCCGCCTCAGACTGACCGTAGGACGCGGAAGCTTGCTGCCGTTTATCGTCGGCGGGACAGGAGTCCTCCGGTTTGACAACGGATCGAACGAGTCCGAGGCGATCTTTGCCGAAGCAGGGGTTGGCATCACCTTCGCCTTTCAGGATCGCTACACGATCACTGTGGAAGGGTCACGGATGGGATATCGCTATAACCTTTACACCACCTTCGACCTTGGGAACACGGCGGCGCTCCCGCCGACGTCCGAGCTCAACCAGATTCGGCGCGTCCACTCGAACGCCGTGACTGCCACAGCCCGTGTTTTCCTCGGCGGACGCGCACGCGGCGAATTGTCCGCAACCGATCTGGCCGTTCGGGAGCAATTGCGTAGTCCGCGCCTGTTCGCCGAGCCCTCCTATGGCATCATCCAGTTCAGTGACAAACTCGTCGGACTACCCGACGAACAGCCCGTGCTGGGCATCCAGGCGGGCATTGATCTGGGGCCATACGTCGGGCTACGGGGCTTTTACCTGCGGGCCACAGACGAAAACGAACTGTTCAGCAATCCGACTGACTTTCGCGACTTAGCGCTGTACGGTGCCGAAATGAACTTCCGCTTCTCGACCGAACTGGCGGGCGGACTGACCCCCTACCTACTGCTCGGTGGCGGCTATATGGATGTCGGCGACGACTATAGCGCTGGCGGGACACTCGTCGCCGCGCCCGAGAGCCGCTTCTTCGCGATGGGCGGCGGCGGCGTCGACGTAGCGCTAAGCAATGCGTTTCGTTTGAAAGCGGGCGTACGCGCGCTGCTAATGTCGAACGAAGATGCTGATCAGGTCAGCGACCCTGCTAACGTCTACTACAGCCTGATGCCGACAGCGGGCGTCGAATTCAGCCTGGGCGGCGGATCACCCTCGGCGGCTCGTCGCGGCATTCGCGATGCTCAGAGGCGCGAGATCGAACGTCAGGCCCGCGAGACCGAGCTGCTCGCCGTTCAGCGCACCGCGCAACTCGACTCGCTCCGTCTCGCCTACGATGCCGTCCGCGCCGAGGCTCTTGTTGCTGGCGAACTCACGCCCGAGCAAGCCGCTGAACGTGCGGCGTACGAAGCACGCATCGCCGAACTCCAAGCCGAAGCCGGACAACCGGTCCCCTCGCCTTCGTCCGCTCCTGTTCAGGCGAGGTCCAACCTCAGCGCGCGCACGATGGAGATCCCGATCCCCGAGAATGGGGAGATCTACATTCGCTTCGGCGATGGCGCAGTCGAAACCGCTGCTGCTCCGGTCGTGATCGCCACGCCGCAAGGTCTTGCCGTCGCCGGACAGCCTGCTCAGGGGCAAACGGCCGCGCAGCCCGGCACTGCGGTTTCGACAGAAGAGCAGGTCGCCCAGGTGGTTCGCCAGACGCTCGCCGCCGACAGCGCCCGCATCGCCAACCAGCGCATCGGTGTCGACGGCCTGGTGCAGCGGGAACTTGACGCTCGCCTGCGTGAAGAACGCGCATCAGACGAGTTGACCGCCCGTCTCGAAGCTCGCATTGCCGAGCTCGAGGGACGACTCGCGTCGCAGATCGCCGCTGGTAACGCGAACAACTCAGGCGGCACGACCGTCGTCGTCGACGAAGGCAGTTCGAACAGTGGCT
>CAXBBB010000559.1:0-2508 GCA_963973615.1 uncultured Rhodothermales bacterium
CCGCCGCTCCGTCGCCGCACAATCCGATGCGCAGGTGTCGCATCTCTAGTAGCGTGTACCGCTGGGGGGCGTCCAGTCGCTGTCCGGCTCGAAGTAGCGCCAGAGCACAGAGGATACGTCGCGGAGCATGCGATAGCCTGCATTGTCGCCCTGCCACGAGGTGTCGGCTTGACCGCTGGTATAGACGCTGAACACGTAGTCGCCGTGGGGCGCGTTGACGAGGACGACTTCGCTGCGCGACTTGCTCACGGCGCCCTGCTTGCTGGCGGCTTGAACCCAGGGCGGCAGCATGGATAGCGCCTCGTCGTTCCAATAGATGCGTGTCAGCATGCGGTAGAACTCCTCGCTCGCGCCGGGCGAAACGACTTCGCCATTGCGAATCATGACGAACAACTCGGCCATTTCGCGCGGCGTCGTCTGGCCCCAACCGTAGCGTTCCCAGTCCCCACGGCGACCTTCGGTGCGGCTGTTCATCCGCGTGCCCTCGAATCCGTGAGCCGACAGCCCCTCGTTGATGCGCTCGCCGGTCACCATGCCCTGTAGCCACAGACTGGCCGTATTGTCGCTGGTCGTGATGGCGAGCATCATGGCCTTATCCAGTCCGATGCGCGTGCTGTCCATCAACTCGGCAGCCAGATCCCCGCCCGAAACGGGATCGACGGGAAGTGCGAGCGAGTCGCGGTAGATCAGCGTTTGCGTGTAGTCGAGTTCGCCCTTGTCGATGGCATCCCAGATCGTCGCGACGATGGGGACTTTGATCGTGCTGGCCGTCGGGAAGAGCGTGTCGGCGAGCGTCGCAGCAGTCTGCCCCGTGCGCAGGTGGCGAACGTAGAAACCGACGCGACCGTCGAACGCCTGATTGGGACCGTTGTGGTGAGCCACGAGGGAATCGAGCTTGGCCTGAAGGACAGCATCCGCGTGGCCCACAGTCTGGGCTTGCAATGGTGACGCTGCGCTGAGTAACAGAGCGAAGAGCAGAAGGAGTCGAAGCATACCGTAATAATACGCTGATCGCGCCGACTAGTAACGGAAGAGAAACGTCGGCCACACGATTTTACTTGTTGGAACAGGTATTGTCTGACCGGGTACTTCTGCCACACTCATCAACCCTACCGCATCCATGAGCACCCTCAAAAGCAAAGTCGACGACCTCAACCAGCAGATCCTCAACGGCCAGATTCTGCCTGCCTTCGAGCAGTACTACGACGAAAGTGTCGTTATGGAAGACATCGGCACCGAAATCCCAACTCGCACCGGAAAGGACGCCTCGCGCAAGCACGAGGAAGCATTCGTCGGCGGCATCACGGCGTTCCACGGCGCGAACGTCAAGAACGTGGTAGTCAACGAAACCAGCGAAGGCTCGGGCGTGGCCTACAGCGAGTGGTTCATGCACTTCGACCACAGTGGATACGGCAACGATACCAAGATGGCGCAAGTAGCAGTCCAAGAGTGGAAGGACGGAAAAATCGTTCACGAACGGTTCTACCACGCCTGACACTCTGCGAGTGCTTCTTGATCACGTGCGGTTCGCTGATTCCAGTTTTCGAGCTGCCGCTATCTGAGCGCTTCGTCTCTTCAGCGCGCCTCGTTACCGATTCGGTAGCGGGGCGTTCTGCGTTTTCGGCTAGCTTGTTGACTTACACACACTCACCGATCTCATGGAATACGACTACGATCTCGTCGTCATCGGCGGCGGTGCTGCCGGGCTGACCTCGTCCGGCATTGCAGCTTCGCTTGCAGCAAAAACGCTCATGATTGAGCGCGAGCGGCTCGGCGGCGACTGCACGTGGCACGGCTGCATTCCATCCAAGACGCTGCTCCACGCGGCGAAGCTGGCGCACGATGCGCGGTCGGCCTCCGAGTTTGGCGTCCATGCGGGCGAGGTGACAGTCGACTTCCCCGCTGTGATGTCCAAGCTGCGCGCCATCCGTCAGGAGATCTACGAGGAGGCAGATGCGCCTGAGAAGTTTGAGGCGATGGGCGTCGAAGTCGCTAAGGGCGAGGCGTCGTTTGTCAACGCGCACACGATCGATATTGCGTCCGACAACGGAAGCCGACGTGTGACGGCACGCAAGGTCATCATCGCTGCCGGAGGACGCGCGCGCGTGCCCGATCTGCCCGGGCTCGACGAGGTAGAACACGTCACCAACGTCGGCCTGTTCGAGATGGACGAGCTTCCCAAACGTCTGGCGATTCTGGGAGCCGGCCCCATCGGGACGGAGATGGCGCAGGCGTTCCAACGGCTGGGATCGCAGGTGACGGTCGTCGAGCAAGGCACTCGCATCCTCGACCACGACGATGAGGAACTGGCCGACCTACTGCATGCGTCCCTCAAAGGCGAGGGCATCACGTACCGCATGGGCACATCTGCAGAGCGCGTCGAGTCAATCGACGGCGGCGGACTGCGGCTCCTCCTCGACAGCGGCGACCCGGTTGAGGCCGACGCGCTACTGACGTCGGTCGGACGGATCCCCAATGTCGAGACGCTCAACCTCGCGGCTGCTGAGG
>CAXBBB010000560.1:0-2506 GCA_963973615.1 uncultured Rhodothermales bacterium
GAGCCAGTTGCTATCGTCCGAGCTCGGCTGTCCCGCCACGTTCGCTTCGGGCGCCCACGAGGGCGTTGCGCTGACCGCACGTGTCGAACTCGAAACCGGCGGGGAGGCGAGCCTGTGGGCGCTGCTCGAGGAGATCGCTCGGCAGGCCGGATGCGAGATCGAATCCGAGTGGGACGCGGGCACGTCGCGCTACCTGATCCGGCTCGTCGACGAGATCGGCCGCGACGCTTCCGAGTCCGCCGCGCCCACCCCCAACCGCCGCCCCATCTCCCTGGCGCCCGGCGGCGGCAACCGGCGCTCGCTTACGCGCGTGTCCTCGGCAGGCGATTTTTTCAGTCGCATCGTGCCCTATGCCGAAGTCGACGGCGGCACGGTGGGTATCGCGCACGCGCTCGCTCGCATCCTCGAGGTGAGCTACGACGAGGCCGAGGATGAGACGCTGATTCGCTTCGACGCTGCGGGCACGTTCGGCAACTGGCCCGCCGGTCAGTACCTGTACCCTGCGGGCGGCGACGGCGATCTGGGCTTGTTTATCACGCGGGTCGTGAGCGCCGATACGCTGGCCGTACCCGGCGACGAGCGGGGTAGCGTGAACGTCGTATTGGGTAGCCGGTGGCGCGTGGCGTCGAGCTCATCGGGAGCCGCGCTCGATTACATCGAGGACCCTGCCGCTGTCCAAGCCGGAGGCGTATCGGTTCGGATGCTCCCCGTTTCGGCGTCGCCCTACGAAAACCTGCTCTCCGAACAGGGCGTCACGTCCGACCTGTCCGTATGGGAAGGCGACCCGCTGGCCCCTCGGGGCGTCTCCCCCATCGTCGACGCCGTCGTCACGCGCGTGCTCAGGTCCGATCCGGGCGGGTCCGAACTGGTGAAGCACGGCACGTCATCGGCGCGCGTGGAAGCGGACGCGGGCGACGGCGTGGCCGCCATCGTGGAACTCGATCCGACCGGCGAGCAGCCGTTCGCGTCCTTCTACGCCCACGTGCGGACGCTCTCGGGCAGCGTGCGCCTCGAACTCGTGGACTCGGAGGGCGTGGTGCATCCAAAGGGCGAGCGGGCCGGGAGCAGCCTCAATCGCCTCGTCGAAGTGGGGGTGGGGGGCACGGATGCGGCTGCTGGGCAGGCGCTGCTGCGCATCGTCGCCGAGACGGACGGCACCGCGTTCGTGCTCGACGCGTGGACGCTCACCCACTCCCCCAGCGCGTGGCCCTACCAGGAGGCTATGGGGCCGCGCGCCATCTACGCAGAGGGCGCGCGCGTGCTCTACGACGAGGGTGGGATCCAGGCAGACTCCTACGAAGGGTCCGCGCTCACGCCCGGCGAGGCGCCCCACTTCAGCCAGAGCGATCTGGGGGTGACGGCCATCGGCGGAGGCACGACGCTTCCGGTTCGGCTGGGCTCGCACGTGCGGGTGCGCGACGCCTGGAGTCCTCAGGCGAGCGGAGACGGTAGCACCGATGCTGGTGCCTTCGAGATCGACTTCACCTCGCGCGTAGCCCGCGTAACCTACACCGCAACGACTATGGGTCAACCTGCGATAACATTTGTACTGAGCTATCTCAAGAAGGCGTTCACCGACCTGTTTCGGTATCGCCCGAGACGCTCTGAGCCGTTCCGAGTGCCCAATGAGGACCGGGGCGCCGTCCTGCTCTCGGCGGACCGGCAAAAGCTGGACGACCGGGACGTGGTGGTCCGGGTCAGCGCTCGCGCTGTCCGAGGCGCCCCCTGCGAGATCGTCGAGACGCTCGCTGGAGCGGCTTCCGGGGACGTGATCGGCACGACGGGTGCTGGGGGCACGTTCGTGAGCGAGCGCCGCATTCCGATGGGCGCGGCCGCCTACGCCCAGTACGAAGCTCGGCTGCTTGGCGTGGCCATGTCGGAGGCGGTGCGCGTGCCCATCCCTGCTGCGCCGCCGACGATCACGGCGACCAAGACACAGAGCGACGATGCGACCGACCGCATCGTCCAGGCATCGGTTACCATCACGGGGCCCGTGCCACCCGGTTACACCTTGATCGCGTCGATCGCTCAGGGGCCGCCCGCCACGCGCACGCAGGGTGCTCGCGCGCTGGGACTCGACTCGCTCGATGAGGACCCGGCGACGATCAGCTACGAATGGTTCGCCTCGGGCGCGGCGAGCCAGCAGATCGACCTGGACTTCGCACTCGTGCTCAGCGGCGAGATCGTCGACACTCTAGTTGTCTGATTCACTCTATAGCACACAGTAGCACCGTTACACACGCTGCTATTATATCACCTAGAACTCGTACCACCATGAACGCATCGCACTTTGCATCCGTCGCCGATTTCGCGGGGCACCAGATCGCTACGCTTGCCGCCTCTGGCATGTGGGCAGGCCCTGACGAGGGCTACGAAGAGTCGAGCGAGGGCGTGGACCTGAGCGCCACACTCGCGCGCATCGAGCGGCACGCTGGTGAGACCGCCTCGCCCCAAGCGCGTCACGAGGCGTACGTCGTCGAAGCCGTCGATGCGCTCAGTCTGCCCA
>CAXBBB010000561.1:0-2497 GCA_963973615.1 uncultured Rhodothermales bacterium
ACGCGCGTCGAGAACGGTTTCAGTCGAAAGCGTCGCGACGAGCGTGTCGACTTCCGATTGGGTCAGGATCGAGCGGCTGTGTGTAGCCGGACGGCGGTTGCCCTTGACGGTCTTGGCCGGATTCTCGGCGAGCAGCCCGGCATCGGTCAGGTACTGGCAGAAGCGCCGGATCGCCGTCAGGTACGTCGATACCGATACCTGGTGGAGGCCCTTCTCCTCCATCAAATACTTCTTGTAGGCTTCGATGCCCTCGCTCGTCCACCGAAAGCTGGCTTTGCGGAGCACGTAAAAACGCTCGAACTCATTGAGCGTCCGCCGATACGTGCCGACTGTCTCCTTGCTTTTGCCTTTGAGATAATCGCGCGAGAACGTCTCCAGGTGCTGCTCCAACTCGGACAGGCCCAGGCGGACTTTGCGGTTCTGCGCTTCGGGTGAGGCAGAGGGATCGGAGGGCGTGGACATAGCGAAAAAGAGAAAGCCGGAGCGTCCACTAGGATACTCCGGCTTTCGACTGGCGTGCAATAACAGCACTAGGAGATTACACCTCTCCGTTGAGGGCGCGCCCTCATTTCCGAACCCGACGAACAAGGTCGCACCAGGAGCCAGACAGTCAGCCCAACCGGCCAAGCGATCAGTCCGACAAGAGCCGCCACGAACAGACCGTTTCGTCCCCGCCGTTCGGCGTCGATGTACGTCCAGAGCAAGCTCCAACCATATACTGCGACAGGAAGCGCGAGTACTAGCAAGAGCGTTGCCGTACTCAGCCAGACGATTGGACTTGCTTCCATACCGAGGGCGTGCGACAGGTCTTCCATGCCGAAGCGGGTCGAGTATGAGTGCAGAGCGTCAAACTTCGCCGTTCGGGTCGATTTCTTCGAGCAGGCGCGTGTATTTGCCCAGGTACGAAGCCGCCATCGCGCCGTCGACGATGCGGTGGTCGTAGCTGAGCGAGACGTACATCATCATGCGGATCGCCATGATGTCGCCCAAGACCGGGTCTTCGACGACGACGACGCGCTTCTTGATCGCGCCCGGCGACAGGATCGCGACCTGGGGCTGGTTGATGATTGGCGTGCCCATCAAGCTGCCGAGGCTGCCGACGTTGGTGACGGTAAACGTACCGCCCGAAAGCTCGTCGGGCTGCAATTTCTTGTCACGTGCGCGCGAGGCGAGGTCGGCGGCGGCTTTGGCTAGACCGACGAGGTTGAGACTTCCGGCGTTGCGGATGACGGGGGCGACGAGTCCGGTCGTTCCCAACGCGACCGCCATGCCGACGTGAAAGTCCTTGCGGACGAGAACGCGGTTGCCTTCGACCGACGCGTTGAGCATCGGGTGGTCGCGCATCGCATCGACGGCGGCTTTGATGAAGTACGGGGTGTACGTCAGCTTGACGCCTTCGCGCTCCATCACGCGCTTCTTGTTCTTCTCGCGCTGGCGAACCAGGTTGGTCACGTCGATCTCGGCGAAGCTCGTCACGTGCGCGCTCGTCGCCTTGCTGCGGACCATGTGGTCGGAGATGATTCGGCGCATGCGGTCCATCTCGATCACCTCGACGCGATCCCCATAGCTGGAGGGATCGGGCGCGGGAGCCGAGGTCGACGGGCGTGACGGCGGCTGGGGCGCGCGCGACGGAGCAGGCGTCGGTGCGCTGCGCTGCTCGGGCTGACGTGGGGCGTTGCCGCGCGTTTCGAGGTAGGCCATCAGGTCGTCTTTGCCGACACGACCTTCGCGTCCGCTGCCCTGGACGCGGCTGAGTTCTTCCATCGACAGGCCCTCTTTCTCGGCAATCGAGCGGACGAGCGGCGAGAAGAACCGTCCGTCATCCGACGTGCGGGTGATCGGGCTGCCATCGCCGGACGGCTCGTCGCCGGTCTGTCCGGAGATCGGAGCGTACGCCGGAGCCGATGGGGCATCCGACGGCGCTTTGGGCGGGTCGGCCTGCTCGGGTGCCGTGGACGGCGCAGGAGAATCGGCGGCAGGCTGGGGAACGGACGCGCCTTCGCCGACACCGATACGCGCGATGACCGAGCCGACTTCGACAGTGTCGCCCTCTTCGACGAGGATCTCGACGAGCGTTCCGGCGGCAGGGCTGGGCACTTCGGTGTCGACCTTGTCGGTACCGATTTCGAGCAGCGTCTCGTCCAGTTCAATCGTGTCGCCGGGCTGCTTGTGCCACGCGATTACCGTGCCTTCGGTTATGCTCTCGCCCATCTTGGGCATGACCACGTCTTGCACTTCGCCGCTGGCGGCGCTGCTGGCGGGCGCGTCGTGGACGGCCGTTCCGCTCATCGCCTGAGCCAGGTTTTCAGCCTCGGCGTCGCCGTGTGCGTACGAGGGTTCGGGCGCCTGTACTTCGGCTTCCGGCTCTGACTCCTGGGCAGCAGGCTGCGCCTCAGACGATCCGCCACCGTCCAGGTCAACCGCATCGGCATCGGTTTCGATGATCGCAATCGCCGTGTCGACTTCGACGGTATCGCCCTCTTCGACGAGGATCTCG
>CAXBBB010000562.1:0-2494 GCA_963973615.1 uncultured Rhodothermales bacterium
GGCCGCCGGAGTAGGGGGGGTGACCTACGTCGAACGCGCCCACGTACGGGTCGCTCCGGTCAGGGTCGACGTGGTAGTAGAGCGGAAACGACCACAAGCCAGGCAGCGATTTGACCGTGCACTTGGTGTTCCATGCCCAGTTGCAGTGATTACCGTGGCCAAAGTCGAGCGTGTGGGGCCAGACATAGTTTCCCCAGCCTGTGGAGACGCGGCTCCAGAAGGGCGGCTCATACACGGACGCATCGTAGAGAAAGTCCTGTTCGTGTAGCTCATCGAACAGGGACTGATTGGTCTGGACGTACGGCGCGCGGAAGCCCAGCCCATCGGATTGAACCCCTAGGGTGTTGAGGTAGTCTACGACCCCGGTGATCTCTCGCCTCCACTCGGCGCGATGCGTATGGGCGGACGTAGTGTGAGTGACTGTGTGTACCCCGACCTCGTCGCCATACTGCGCGCGCTTGGCGACGAGGTCGGGGTCCGATATCCCACCGTCTCCGGGGCACCTCTCTAGACTCAGAAAGTATGTGGCAAGAGCTGGCGTACCGTCGGGATTGCGCAGATCCTCGAACAAGGGGCGCGTCACCTGCTCAGTGCGCTCCGTGATGCAGTCGTCGAATGTAATAACGACGAACTGGGGCGTGTCGGCCACGGTCAGACCGCCCGGTGCCTGCGTCGAGGCACAGTGGCAATCGGGTAGCGTACAAGCGGAAGCATCGCACGAGTAGGGCGACTGCGCGTGGACTGAAGCGGCAGTCAACGCGAGAACGACCATCGCCACGAGGCGACGAAAAGTGGGGTGAGGCATGAGCGCAGAGGTGATGCGAGTAGGATGCACAAAAGCCATACCGCGCGTCTATGTAGGATTCAACGCGCTGGTGTAGGGTACATACGAGCCGGTAAATGGCTGTGCCTATCTGAACGTACTGCGCGGTTCACCTTCGGTCAGTACTTCACCCTTGACGCGGCGCAGCGGCCATGACTCGAAATACACCTGTTTGCCAGTCGCTGTATACGCGTAGAGCCGCAGATCGCGGAAGCCGTCCGTTACGATAGGGCGGCGGTCGCTCCACTCGGTGGGCAGTGGCAGCAAGCCCCGGATGGTCGTCGTGTCGCCCGCGGATAGCTCTTTGTAGATGCCCAGGTCTGGACGCCCGACGGCAAACGTGCGCGACGGGGGCATCGATCGCTGGGCCATCGGCGGATACACCTGACGCGCAGGCGGCTGGGCGACATCGTCCGATGCGTAGACGAAGAAGTAGAGGTTCGCCGTCGAATCGGTGTCGTTGCGGACGGGGATCTGGAAGTGGAGGGTCCGGCCTCGGTCGTGCGCCAGGTAGTAGGTCGTCGGCTCGTCGGTTTCCAGATCGAGCATCGGCGGCGCCGTAGGCGGAGCGCAGGCAGCGCATCCGAGTAGCAGGAAAGCGAGGAGCAGGCGCATCATGGGGTAGAGGAGAGGTCTTTCCAACGTCGCCGACGCTGAGGGGTGCCGCAGCCTGCGACCACGCAAAGGGCGTAACCTTTTGTGGATAGCCGGCCTGGACTAGGTGCCGACCCATCCAGCGTGCATATCCTCCGTCTCTCCCCACCACTTATCCATTCTCATCTCCCATTTTCTCTTTACGTCTATGTGTGGCATCGTCGGATACATCGGTAAGCAAAAAGCCGATTCCATTCTTCTTTCCGGTCTCCAACGTCTCGAATATCGCGGCTACGACTCGGCTGGCATCGCAATCATCAACGGCGAGTTGGAGGTGCAGAAGCAGAAAGGCAAAGTCAGCGCGCTCGCCAGCACGGTCGAGGGACGCGGCGGCTACGACGGCACGCTGGGCATCGGGCACACACGCTGGGCCACGCACGGCTTCCCCAACGACGTTAACGCCCACCCGCACACCTCGTCGACAGGCGACTTCGCACTGGTCCACAACGGTATTATCGAGAACTACAATGCGCTCAAGAGGACGCTCACAGGCAAGGGGTACGTCTTCAAGAGCGAGACCGACACCGAAGTCCTCGTCCACTTGATCGACGACATCCGCAAGCAAACCGGGCTGGATCTGGTGGCATCGGTTCAGCAGGCGCTGACGCAGGTCGACGGCACGTACGGCATGGCGCTCGTCAGCAAGGAAAACGGCGAGGATGTGCTGATCGGGGCGCGCAAGGGTAGCCCGCTGCTGATCGGCGTCGGTGAGGACGAGTGGTTCTTGGCGTCGGATGCGGCTCCGCTGGTCGAGCACACGCGCCAGGTCATCTACCTCGACGACGGTGAGATGGTCGTGATGAAGCGGAGCGGATATGAGGTGATGACGACTGAGAACACGCCGCTGCGGAAAGAGGTAATCGAACTCGAAATGAGCGTCGAGGCCGTCGAGAAGAGTGGCTATGACTATTTCATGCTCAAGGAGATCATGGAGCAGCCCCAGTCGATCGCGGATTCCATGCGCGGACGCGTCGACGCCGAAGCGGGCACGATCAAGCTCGGTGGCCTGATTGGGAT
>CAXBBB010000563.1:0-2493 GCA_963973615.1 uncultured Rhodothermales bacterium
AACAAATCCGAAGTACTCAGGTGCACTCGTTCTCATCGGCGGCGTCCCTGCGAAGGCAGGGACCTACAACTGCCTCTGCTGCCTGAACGCAGCGCCGTCGACGAGGCGATGGCAGCAGTTGTGGATTCCCGCCTGTGCGGGAATGACGGAGTAGGGCGCGCCGCCAAATATCGGAGTTGGTATTACCACTCCCAGCCCGTACGAGCGATACACGTATCGCCCCGCCAGCCCCGTCGTCACAACGCAAACGCGGCGCCCCGACCGAAGCCGAGCCGCCGCGCACGTGAGTCGCGAGATGAATCAGAATGTGTAGCTCGCGCGGAGCAGCGCCATGCGGCCCAGTTGCGGAGCACCTACGAACTCGCGGTGCTCGTTGTCGAGCACGTTCTGGACGAGCAGGTCGACGCGCGCGCCCGGCGTCAGGCTGCCCAGATCGTAGCCTGCACCCAAGTCGAGCAGGAAGTACGATTCGACATCGCCCACGTAAGGACCGGAGCGAACCGGGAAGCCCTCGACATAGCGACCCGACGCGTTGAAGCTGAACGAGCGCGGCGCGTTATACGAGAAGCCTGCTTTGGTCTTGAACTGCGTCGCGTTGAGCGCTACGGCGAGACCGCTGCCTTCTTCTTCGCCCAACTCCTTGCTATCGAAGAAGTCGTCGGTCACGTACGACACGTTGCCGAAGAGCGTCAGGCTCGACGTTGCCAGGTACTGCATCGCTACATCGACACCATAAAAGTCGACTTCACCGAAGTTGCGGTACGACAGGAAGCCACCGACGTTGCTAGAGCCGTTGAGCACTTCCTGATCCGGCTGCACGGCAGCAACCGGTGTCGTGGCGAGCGATCCGCCGACGAGGCCGCCTAGGACCTGCGCAACCTGAGCTGGGGAGAGACCCGCTTGCTGCAGGCCCCCGAGCAACTGCTGAACCGTCGCGTCGCTGGTCGTTGCAAAAACGCGGCCCAGGTTCGTTCCGGTGTCGACTCCGAGCTGGGTCGGGTTGAGGTAGACGAGGGGCGACTCGACGGTGAGCGGCCCGATGAAGTCGCTCTTTTGCGTGTAATACCCGTCGATGGCCAGCAAAAACTTGTCGCCGATGATGCCTTTGTAGCCCAACTCGAACGTAGAAGTCGTCGACTGCTTGAGCGGGTCTACATCCGTCGGGCCGCTCACCGGCTCGAACGTACCATCCGACACGTTGGGCTTGGCGAGATAACCCGCCGAGGTCTGCGCCGCCAAGCCAAGCGAGGCGTCGCTCGTCGGTGAGGCACCAGCTGTATAGCCTAGAAGCTGCCCGAGCAGCCTTTGCTGCTGCGCCGACAGCGTACCGATTCCGGGAAGTGCCGGAGCCTGTCCATTGAGGAGCACCTGAGCCAGCCCGAGTTGCGCCGCCGCGCCGTAGATACCGACGAGCGGCATCTGGTCGACGGGGAAGTTGCCGCCGAAGAGTCCGGGGACGGGCAGGTAGAACTGAGCGCTTTTGTTTGCGCGGTAGTTGTTGAACGTGAAGCCGTCGCGCACACCGCGCGCCTGCAGCACGAACGCCTGATTCGCATTGAACTGCGTCACGCGTCCGGGAATGTCGAGGAAGAGCGAGTTGGTGCCAGGCGACGAGAACGCACGGTTGTACGTCGCTCGGAAAGACTGACCGGCGGCAGGCTTGAATACCAGAGCGGCGCGCGGGCTAAACTGGAAGTCGTCGACGATGTTGTTGTAGTCACCGCGCGCGGCCAGCGTCAGGTCGAGCTTGTCGCCGATGGGCGTCGTGCTCTGGACGTACGCGCCATACTGATCGATCTGGTCGTCGTCCTCGTTGCGCCCGAGGATCGTGCCTTCGGTATCGGGCGTCGTGATCCGCACGTCGACGCCGCCGATGACGCGGCTACCCATCAGATCGGTGTCGTACTGCGCCTGACCGACGTAGAGGCGTCCGTTGTCGACCACGCTCATTCCGGTACCGTAGACGTAGCTATCGCCCGCGCTATTCTGGTTGACGTAGCCCTGGACGAAGAGCTTGCCTGCTTGTAGGCGCAGTTGCCCGAACGTGTAGCCGAAGTTGTCGGCTTGGAGGGTGCCGATTCCCGAGAGGACGGTGCCGGTGTAGGCTGCGTAGCCCGCGTTGGCCGAGAGCGTCACGCCGGGGCGGATGCGGTACTGAAGCAGACCGTTGACGTTGACTTTCTGGTAGCCTTCCTCGCGCTGGATGCGCCCGGTCGTAGGATCGATGTCCTGGAAGTCAGGAGCCATCGACGGGTCGGAATAGACGAAGTCGCCCTCGAGTTGGGCCGCGTCGAGCGAGTCGCCCGCGTTGAGTTGCCAATCGTCGGCGCGCGCGAACTGGCCGGTGATTTTGTAGCCCAGCTTGCCGTTGACCGTGCCCGCGTGGCGCCCCTCGAAGCTGAACAGCGAGCGTTCGCCACCCGCTACACTGACGCTCGTACCGGGATAGCCGAACGGGTCTTTGGTCAGGAAGTGGATCACACCCGCATCGAC
>CAXBBB010000564.1:0-2484 GCA_963973615.1 uncultured Rhodothermales bacterium
TGAGATCAAAGCTTCGGAGATGATGATGCTCGGCGATGGTGGCTCGGGCGGCGGTGGTGGCGGCGGCGGTAGCTCCCGAGGAAGCGACGACTTCGGCGGTGGACGCGGCAACAGCGGCGGCTACGGCAGCAGCGAGCGCGGTGGCGGAGGCAACCGTGGAGGAGCCCAGCGCGGCGGCGGTGGAGGAAACCGAGGCGGCGGCGGACGCTCATCCGACGTCTCCTACGACGACGACGGCTTCCAGCCCGACGACGACCTTCCGTTCTAAATGGGATCCAGGCTGTGGCCTATCGGCGGCGCTCTCTTCGGAGGGCGTCGCCTTTTTCGTTGGGCTTCTGGCTGTGAAACTGCCCCCTCGCCGCACACCCATACGGGCGATGCATGAGTCGCCGATACTGCACGCGCCCGGTTCTTCAGCCCCACCTCACACCGCGTCGACAAAAACAATCTGCTCTGACTTAACGTCGCCATACGCCTGCCGATAACCCGAGAGAATCCTCCCTTATTCTCCCCCGGCATGGACGACCTGATCACTGACTTCCTCGTCGAATCGTTCGAAATCATCGAGCGCGTTGACCTCGACATCCTCGAACTCGAACGCGGCGAAGCCACATCGGACACGCTCGCCAGCATCTTCCGGGGTGTCCACACGATCAAGGGCACGTGTGGCTTTCTAGGGATGGAGCGCCTGGAGAAAGTCGCTCACGTCGGCGAAAACGTCCTTAGCCGCTTGCGCGACGGCGAACTCGTTGCCAGCAAGGCACTTTCCACCTCCCTATTCCACCTGCTCGACCGGCTCCGCGAGATCCTCGTCGAGATTGCCGCCACAGGCGAAGAGCCGACCGGTGACGACACCGCTCTGATCGCCGAACTCAACGCCTGGCTCGCAGGCGGACCTGTCGAGCAGGACGACGGCATCGACATCGACTTCGAGGCCGGACTCGACGCGCTCGAAGCTCTGGACGCCGCCAACGCCGCTGCCGAGCAGTCTGAGAGCACCCAACAAGCTGCGCCTGCCGCGGCGCCGAAGCCTTCCGCTCCGCTCGAAGAAGCGCCTGTCCGCCGATCCGCGCCCGTTGCACTGATGGACCAGACGGTCCGCCTGGACGTGTCGCTGCTCGACCGGATGATGAACCTGGTGGGCGAGTTGGTGCTTACGCGTAACCGCGTGCTCCAGCAGTCGGCCATCGTGGGCGATGCCGAGTTGATATCGACGGCTCAGCATTTGGACCGGACGACATCCGAGCTACAGGAGTGCGTCATGAAGACGCGGCTGCAGCCGCTCTCGGTCGTTTGGAACAAGCTGCCGCGCGTGATTCGCGACGTATCCGGTTCGCTGGGTAAGGAGGTCGAGTTGGTCCAAGAGGGCGAAGGCACCGAGTTGGACAAGGCGATCATCGAGGCCATCAAGGATCCCTTCACACACATCGTCCGCAACGCACTCGACCACGGGATCGAAGCGCCTGACGACCGTGAAGCCGCCGGAAAACCGCGAGTCGGCACCTTG
Organism: uncultured Rhodothermales bacterium; assembly: GCA_963973615.1. Classification (GTDB taxonomy): domain Bacteria; phylum Bacteroidota; class Rhodothermia; order Rhodothermales; family BA12; genus CAXBBB01. Next base: position 1,508 of record CAXBBB010000564.1, read on the forward strand.
AAGCTGCGTGCGCGGCAAGAGGGCGGCCAGGTCACCATCGACATTTCGGACGACGGTAAAGGCATCGACGCCCACGTCATCAAGCGTAAGGCCGTCGAGAAGGGCGTCATCACCCAGGCCGCTGCCGACGAGATGACCGAGCGCGACGCGCTCCTGCTCATCTTCGCCGCCGGGTTCTCGACGGCAGCGCAAGTCACGAACGTGTCGGGCCGAGGCGTCGGCATGGACGTGGTACGGACGCACATCGAAAAACTGGGCGGAACGGTCGAGATCCAGAGCACGCTCGGAGTCGGCACAACGCTGACGCTGCGCATCCCGCTGACCCTCGCCATCGTGCCCGCGCTGACGGTTCGGAGCAGCGATCAAACCTTCGCGCTCCCGCAATCGGGCATCCTAGAAATCGTCGGGCTGACCGGCGAGACGGGCCAGACGTTCCACATGCACGGCGCGCCGATGCTCCGCCTCCGCGACCGCCTGCTGCCGCTTCTGGCACTCCGCAAGGTGCTCGGCACGTCGGATGAACCCATCGGCAAAGGCGGTATCGTCGTCGTGTGCCAGACCGAAGGCCGCAGCGTCGGCATCGTCGTCGACGGCGTCGAGAAGACTCAGGAAATCGTCGTCAAGCCGCTGGGCAAGTGGACGAGCGGCGTCGGTGTCTACGCCGGGGCCACCATCCTGGGCGACGGCAACGTGTCTCTCATCCTCGACCTGCCGGGCCTGCTCAGCAAGGTCACCTTCCGCGACGACACGAGCGAGCAGCTCGTCCAGACGAACGACGACGAGCGTGCCGGCATGCGCCGCGCCATCCTCGTCGGTGCCGGACATCGCCGCCTCGCCCTTCCGCTGGAACGCGTACTCCGTCTCGAAGAAGTCGACGCATCCGCTCTGACCGAACTGGGTGGACAAGAAGTCATCCCCTACCGCGGCGGCATCTTGCCGCTCGTGCGAGTCAGCGGTCGAGATGCCGCGAAAAAACG
>CAXBBB010000565.1:0-2480 GCA_963973615.1 uncultured Rhodothermales bacterium
AAATCGACGCATTGGCTCCGGCACGGGGGGGCATGGGCAGCATGGGCGGATCGGGCGTGACCGAGCGCGTCGTCAACACGATGCTCGCCGAGATGGACGGGCTGGAAGACATGCAGGGCGTCGTCGTCATCGCCGCCACCAACCGCCCCAACTTGCTCGATCCGGCCCTGCTGCGACCTGGACGTCTGGATGAACTGATCTACGTGTCGATTCCCGATGAGCCGGGCCGCCGCAAGATCCTCTCCGTCCACACCGCCCAGATGCCGCTCGCCTCGGACGTAGATCTGAACACGCTCGCCTCCAAAACCGACGGCTACACCGGCGCCGACCTGGAAAACCTGACGCGCAAAGCCGGATTGCTCACCATCCGTGCAGGCGGCAGCGAAGTGGCGATGGGGGCGTTCCAACAGGCGCTCGAAGAAACGCGCGCCAGCGTCACGCCGCAGATCGAACGCGAATACCGCAAGCTCGCTGCAGAATTGAAGCAAGGCGCCGCATCGCCGACGGGCGGTGGCATCGGCTTCAACCTCCCGGACCCGAAAAGCTAAACACTTGCTGTTTCGACGAACACGCTCAGTGCCGCTCGCCCGTCGACCAGAATCGAGACGGCAGGAGCACTCGCAAGGTGTAGCGTGATTGGGCCGCCGTCGAACGGCTCGCCGCGCTCAATGGTGAACTGCGTGCCAGGGTATAAGCCCAGTTCGCCGACGTAGCGTAGCAGGGCGGGGTCGTCGTCGGCGACTTCTACCACACGCCCGCTCTGGCCTTTTGTCATCGAGGGGAGAGCTTTACGGACGGGATGCTCATAGTCCAATTCGGCCGACGGAATTGGCGCGCCGTGGGGGTCGTGTGTCGGGAAGCCGAGGATTTCGTCCATGCGAGCCTCGACTTCTTCTGAAATAACGTGCTCCCACCGCTCAGCTTCGTCGTGTACGCGGTCCCAAGGAATGCCGAGTGCTTTGTGCAGGTACAACTCGATCAGCCGGTGGTGGCGGATCAACTCGACGGCGACTTTGCGGCCCGCAGGTGTCAGTGTAGCGCCGCGGTAGGGGAGGCGTTCGGTGAGCCCTGCTTCGGTCAGACGCTTGGTCATGTTTGTCGCCGATGCTGGAGCGACACCGAGGGACTCGGCCAATTCGGACGTGCCCACAGGCTCGCCTTTGCCAATCGTCAGGATGGCTTTGAGGTAGTCCTCCGTAGCGGACGAAAGGGGTTCGGGCGTCTCCATGCTGTCAAGATCGTCACTTGCGGACGAAGATTCTAGTTTTTAGCTTAGGCTAAATCATGAATCGATTCTCACTGTTGATCTTCTCGCTTTTCCTCATAGGAACAGCATCCGCTCAGCCCTCGCGTCCCGAGTGGCTGCGCCTCGATGCGGCGTTCGTTTGGTCCGCCGAAAAGGGCATTCCAACACTCGTGTACGTGCAGGCCGCGTGGTGCGGACCGTGTCGCCGAATGGAACGGACGACGTTTGCGGATCCAGCCATCGCTGCGCGTCTGAACGGGTTTGCCCTCGCTCGGCTATCGATCGACGCGTATGACGACTTCGTGGCGGTCGGCGACTACCGGCTGAGTGAGGCAGGCTGGGCCACGCGCCTGGGCGCCGATGCCACACCGACGCTGATTCTGCTTTCTCCCGATGGCGCCATTGTAGGTCGTCAGACAGGGTTTCTCCCGGCTGACGGACTTGCCCCAATCCTCGATGCCGCACTTCTCGACCGACCATGAAGTACTTCTACGTTTTCCTACTCGGCTGCCTGATTGCTCCTGCAGCGCAGACTCAAACGCTCGAAGGCCGCGTGATGTCGCGCGGAGACGGCATCCCATTCGCGACTGTGCGTGTAATAGGAGCCGCAATCGGATCGGCCGCCGATGCCGATGGGCACTACCGCTTCGAGCTGCCGTCAGCGGGTACGTACGTGGTCGCGGCATCGGCGATTGGGTATGCGACTGAAGTAGACACGTTGACCCTGCACGCCGGGCAAACGCTGATGTGGAACGTGGCCCTTGAGTCTGCTGCGTATGAGGCAGACGCTATCGTCGTGACGGGAACGATGGATCAGATCGGCGTCCGCGACTCGCCGGTCCGCGTCGACGTGCTACCTGCGCGCTTTTTGCAGACGGTCCCGACGGCCAACGTGATGGACGTAATCGACCGCGTCAACGGATTGTATCAGCAGATTGACTGCGGCGTTTGCTACACCAACAACGTCCGTATCAACGGCATCGAAGGTCCGAACACGGCAATTCTGATCGACGGAATGCCGGTCATGAGCAGCCTCGCCACGGTCTACGGACTCAACGGCATCTCGCCCATGCTGATCAAACAGGTCGAAGTCGTAAAAGGGCCGATGTCGACGCTCTATGGAAGCGAAGCGCTCGGCGGCGTGATCAACGTGCGCACCAAAGACCCCATGACGACGCCTGGACTGACCGTCAACGCGTTTTCGACTACGCACGGTGAGATGGTCGCCGAAGCT